>JBLNFC010000196.1:0-3068 GCA_050263355.1 Acidobacteriota bacterium | reverse complement strand
TTTTGACCACGCCCTTGTTATGCCCGGCTGTTTTTAGTACCTAATACCCGAACCTGGGGCGATATCAAAGAGGTAAACCACCCCAAATAGTACGGTCAGCGGCGATGAAGATTGCAGTGACGTGGGGCACAGAGGAGGGTGAGATTTGTGAGAGCGTGAGACATGGCTTTAGTGTTCGTGCAGGCGGGATGAAGTGATCTCGTGAGAATTCCCTGATATGGCGTGGAGAGGGTTATGGTGCAGGGGTCCTTCGACTCCGCAGATTCTTCGCGAGCGAAGAATCTGCTGCGCTCAGGATGACAAAGGAACCGGGTCTCGGCTCTCGGCTTTCGGCTTTCGGCTTTCGGCTCTCGCCCCTCGGCTCTGGGGAAGAAACAACAGGCTACTGCGTCAATGCAATGCGCCTTGAGCAAATAGCAAGGTGGACCACTTGTCCAGGTCCACCCTTACTTGGCACATCAGAGCGACAGAGCGATTCAGAGCAACTACTCTCGCTTTACCACAACAACCATCCTCGCGGGACTACAACGAGACGTTCACGGCGATGCTGACTCCAGGGTGCTGGCGGTTGTAGAGGTAATATCCATCGTTCACGTAATCGATGTAGACCTCGTCAGTCCTGTACCAGGTCGGCGCCCAGGTTTCCGGCCACGGATCTACCAGGCTGAACCAGAAGCCTGAGAACTGGAAACGCGGGTATCGTTCGACCACTACCACGGGAACTTCGTGCACGCGGAAGCAGTGCGCTCGGCCGAAGTGCGCCCGGAAGCGTTCTTCGGGAATGCGGTAGCCGTGATATCCGCCACGTTCATGCCAAGGACGATGCTCACGTTGCCAATGTTGTGCGCGCTGGCGCTGCCAAATATCGCGGTGCTCGAAGTGCTCAGGTTCGTGGCGGCTGGCTTCTCGGAAGTGTCCGGGAGCAGGCTGCCTGTATTGCATTGGACGTTCGGGACCGCGTTGAACGGCTTCGCGCGGTCCACGGCCTTGATCATGCCGCTGCTCCATGTCGCGGGCTTCGCGCCGGCCGTGTTGGGAGGGCGACGGACGTGAATGTTCCTGCTGGTGAGCATTGCCACGATGCCGGTCCTGACGATCATCGTCGCGTCCGCGATGATCAGGCTGTGCATTGGCAAGCAGCGATGTTCCCAAAACTATAGCCAAAATGGATGTACTGCAGATAGCAACTGCTTTCATAAGTAGAGTGCTCCCGTCTTCCGTTAACTCTAGTCGAAGGGCACACAGCTGCCCTAGGTTACGGAAGACGCGAGACTCTTATTGTGCCGCAGTCCAAAGAGCAGGAACTCGATAGTGCGCATCACTGGAGAAGTACTAGCGAATAAAGAGATCGGTTGCTGGAATCGCGTTGGCGAACGGAATTGGGATATTGCCGGCAGGTGCTAGGCAGGGCGCCATTGTGAAAGGCGGCGCTCGGTCTCAAGCGCATCTTGGTAGAACTTCAGTGCAGCTTCAACGGCCCGCAGCTCGGATTCGAGCTGATTGCGTTGCTTTGCGTCGGCTTCGTCCATCAGATGCGCACTGAGAAGTTTGCGCTTTTGCTCCAGGTTCTGGATGTGTTCTCGAACTGTCTTGTCCATGGTGGAAGACCTTTGTGGAATTTGCGGGATCCGGCTCGTCGTTGTGCTTCGCTAAAGCCTGATCAATTTCTTGCTCTAAACGCTGGTGTTCCTGATGGGCGCGCGTACCGGGCGGCGGCCCGGCTTGCTTGGAGCGTCCCGGGTGAAGAGCCTGATCCGCCAATTTGAGCCAGCGTGCCTCGACCAGGGCCGGAATGGGCTCTGGCGGGGTAGTCTCCACGTGCAGCCTGTATTGTCTTCTTTTCATAGCATGGCGCGCATAGTGCCCAGCTAGAACTTGGATGAAGGCGTTGTGCGAAGGTTTGTTCGGTACCGAACAAACATAAGCAACAGCACGTGTGGCCATGGTCCGCGGATGAGGCATATCTCAAGAGAGAGCTGAGCGTGGGTTATCGGGCGCGACCGCGCACGCTTTTTCGAAATCTGCGAACGTTCGTTTGCTCGAGCGGCTCAGCTGGCGCGTGGCGCTGCGCGCGTGTTTCCGATCAGCTATTCTGGAAGGTAAATTCTGATCGGAGATAGGCTGCATGAGTGTCACGCAACAGGACAAAGCAACACGTTTTCGCGAGCTCCACGACGGCCCGGGAGCATTCATAATTCCGAATCCGTGGGACGTTGGCTCCGCTCGCATTCTCGCCGGACTAGGGTTTCAGGCGTTGGCTACATCGAGCGCGGCTGCGGCTGCCTCGCTTGGGCGAAGAGATCATGCGCTTACGCGCGATGAGATGCTGGCGCACGCTCGCACGATAGTCGAAGCAACGGATTTGCCCGTATCCGCCGACCTGGGAAACGGATTTGGAGATGCACCGGAAACGGTGGCGGAAACGATCCGGCTCGCTGCTGCAGCAGGGCTCTTGGGATGCACGGTCGAGGACACGACGGGAAAGGCCGATCATCCGCTATACGATTTTGAGTTGGCGGTAGAAAGGATCGCGGCGGCGGCAGAGGCGGTGCGAGGGCTTCCCTTCCGGTTCATGCTGACAGCCCGTGCGCACAATCTTCTTTTTGCTTCGCCGAAGTTGGACGAGACCATCAGCCGCCTGCAAGCGTTCGAGAAAGCTGGTGCGGATGTTCTTTTCGCGCCCGGCCTGGCGGACATTGGCGTCGTGCGCACAGTGTGCGCAGCGGTTGCGAAACCGTTCAACTTCATGGTGGGAATCAAAGGAAAATCATTTTCCGTCGCCGAATTGGCTGCGGCTGGAGTCAGGCGCATCAGCCTTGCGACGTCTCTCTATCGGGCCGCGATGACCGGCTTTCTTAAGGCGGTGTATGAAGTGAGAGATAAAGGCGAGTTCAGTTTTCTCGACAGCAGCGTCATGACGCAGGACCTGAATACGATCATGCAGATCTGAATGGTGCGGACTTGAGGCGTCGGCCAGTCCGGCGCATCCTGCGCCGTGCAATTTGGGCCTAAGCTTCTCCGATTGCGCTCGTCACTGTATGTGTCCGGCTGCGTTATACTCCCCTGCT
>JBLNFC010000195.1:0-9147 GCA_050263355.1 Acidobacteriota bacterium | reverse complement strand
AGCAAGGTCAGGGAATCATTGAAGCATCTATTCGCATCGTAAGCCGTCCATGAACACGCCTCCGAAATCCCGGCCTCCTCTGGAAGGCGAACGCTTTCAGGTAGTCGTTATCGGGGGCGGGATAAACGGCGTAGCGATCGCACGAGAATGTGCGCGAGCGAAGCGTCGAACTCTCCTGCTGGAACAGGCTGATTTCGGAGCAGGTACAACGAGCCGTTCGACACGCATCATCCATGGGGGTTTGCGCTACCTGGAACACGGCGAGCTAGCGATGGTCCGCGAGTCTTTGCGGGAGCGCCAACGGTTATTGCAGCAAACGCCGCACCTGGTGCGACCAATGCGTTTTCTGTTGGCGTTAGGACCTGAGAGTCGGCGTAGCGCACTGAAAGTTCGAATCGGCCTTTGGCTTTACCGGCGCCTTGCCGGCCAGACAATTCTAACTTCTGACACTCGAGCCGAAGAGCGCCAGCTGGAAGCGCTGTTGGACTCCGGCCAGCGCTGGTCAATCTTCGACTACGAAGACGCGCAATGCGAATTCCCGGAGCGTCTGCTTGCCGAGTGGCTGGTGGAAGCTGCAGAGGCGGGTGCAGTAGCGCGCAACTACTCCCAGGTTCTCGTGGTTGACGTCACCCAGGGCCGCGCCAAGGGCGTGCTCGTGCGCGATCTATTGAGCGGCAAGGAAGAGCGGGTGGAGGCTGGCTGGATCATCAACGCTACGGGTCCCTGGGCGGATCGCGTTTGTCAGCGCTCACAGATCAACACCGGCGGGATGATGGTGGGCGGGGTACGAGGATCGCACATTGTTCTGCCACGGTTCGCTCGAGCCCCCAATACGGCGATTTTCACCGAAGCCTCAGACCGGCGCCCAGTTTTCATCATTCCGTGGAATGAACAACTACTCGTCGGAACGACCGAGATTCCTGATCAGGGGGATCCGGGAAGAGCTTCCCCTTCCGACCAGGAGATCGAATATCTCCTAAATGTCGTCTCACAGCTGTTCCCCGGAAACACCTTCTCGAAAGCAGACATCAGGTACTCCTTCGCCGGCATTCGGCCTCTGCCTTTTGCCAGAGGGAAGAAAGCCGATGAGATCACTCGCCGCCACATTCTCCACGATCACTCAAAAGAAGGCGTGCAGAGGATGATTTCGGTCATTGGCGGCAAACTCACGACCGCAGGCTCCCTGGCACGGCAATGCGCTCGGGCGATCGGCCTCAAGGTGGATGAACCCGAGCTGACAATGGTGTCCCACACCGGGCAAATGGACGCCGGGCTGGACGATTTCATCGCGGAACTCATGGCGATTCCCGGCTTTTCCGAAACCGGTGCGGAAAAGATCGCTGAGTGGCATGGAAAGCGCACATTACCTATTGTGCAGTCTGCGCGCAGCAGCCCTATCCTCCGTGCATCGCTTTGTCCACACACCGAGCACATTGTCGGCGAGGCAGTGGAAGCGTTTCAGCATGAATATGCTGTCAAATTAGCTGACGTGCTCTTGCGGCGAGTTCCAGTCGCGTTGGGGCCATGCTGGTCATCGCAGTGCAGCGAGATCGCGGCGGCGAAGATCGCCTCCGCTATGGGGTGGTCCAGTGCCGAGATGAATTCGCAATTGGAAAGCTTCCAAAGCGAGCGCCAGGCCTTTGTCGGCAACCCCGCTGATGCAAAAGAATGACTCTCACTCTAATCGGATACGTTCGCGAGCGTCCGGACAAGAAGAGCTGTGTCATCGGAGATGACACCATCGACGTCCCATTCTGCAAATCGCAGCATGTCCGCGGGCCGGTTCACGGTCCATACCAAGAGCTTCTTACCTTCATCATGGACTTGATTCAACAACTCTCTGGTAACAAGTCTATGGTTCGGAATAACGTACTCGACGTCCAGCTCGCGCCACCGTAGGAGGAACTGCCGCTGATCGCAAATGAACCCAAGCGGAATCTGGCCCTCTTGTTCCCGGAATTTTCGGAGAACCTCAGGCAGAAAGGAAGACACCACACAGCCGTGCACGGCAGGTTGTTCTCTTAGTGTCGTGGCTGTGCTCTCTTCGAGACCCGGAACCTTCAATTCGATATCGAGGAATGCTTTGGAAATATAGCGCGAAATCACATCGTCCAGAAGAGGTAGGTCGGGCAACTGCTCACTGCCAGCCTGTTCAATGGCGAGCCCCTGGATCTCAGCATCGTGACAAATAACAGGATCCCCGTCTTTGGTTAGACGCACGTCAAATTCAAACCCATGACAACCATCGGCCAGTGCACGATCAAAGGAGGCAAAGGTATTCTCCGGGATGGAAGCTGCTGCCCGGGCGCCACGATGGCCCAAGAGCAGAGGACGAGCGTGCATGACGATAATTGTAAGGGGTTGAGGCTTGACTGCCGCTCTTCTATTCCAGGTCCCAATCGCGAATCGGCTTGCCACTGTCGGGCGATTCTTTGGCTTTCTTCACTGCTTCCTGGAATTTCTTTTCGAGCAGGTCAGAAGCGTGCTTCTGTGCTTCTACTGATTGGCGGAAGATGGAATCGCGCCGACTGTCCTGTTCCTTCATCGCACGTGCAGCAGCCTCGATATCCTCAAACATCTTCGGCTTAACCGCCGCCGTGTGCGATATGACCGCCTTAGTTTGAGCGTCGACTTTCAGCACCGCGTTGCAGCAGGGGCAGGTAACCTCGAAAGCTGGAACATTCTTCGCCATTGCAGGAAATAATACTCCAAATCAGGTGATTCAGCGGGGACCCAACTTTATGGGAAATATGTGAAGAAGGTTGAGCAGCTCCCAGCCCAGTAGAACGATGGACAGGAGCACAACCATAACGGCCATCATCTCGCCGAAGCTCAGACGGGTGCGATCCGGCTCAAAACGCCGGGCAACAAGACCCAGGATGTTGAGCGTTGCAAAGCCAAAAACAAGTGCCCACAGGATGTTATAAAGATCTGCTTTGTGGCCCGAGAACTGGATCAACACAATCCATGCGCTGAAAATAAACGGGCGGGTTACAACCGAGGCGGTCTGCGAAAGACCGCAGGTGACACCTGTTTTTAAAGTGAGCACAAGGCTATTCATTCAGTCGGGAATTCCCAAAACGGCGGGAAGGGCCCAAGTCGACCCATATTACTCCTTCTCCGTCCAAGGGTCAGTAGACAATCCATGCCCGCCCTCCCATTTAGAATATATTCGCCCTCATGAGCACCAACGCTCCAAAACCCGCGCCACGTGGCGCACCGGAAGTCATCCTTTTCGACGTGGGTAACACGCTACTGTTCCCAAACTGGGGGAGAATTCTGGCGCCTCTCACTGCTGTCGGTGTGACCACAACACCCGAGCAACTTCAGGCCATCGAAAGAAAAACCAAGAAGCAGTTCGACGGCGAGATGACAAGCGGACGCGGAAAGGTAGACCACAGCTTCTGGGAAATATTCTATGGCCACCTGCTCGAGTTACTGCAACTCCCTGACAGTAAATTACGGCAGCAACTGACGGAAGCAACCCGCCTATCAGCAAATTGGAACATAATCCGGCCAGGCACACGGGAGATTTTGCAACGACTGGCGCGACGGTACCACATTGGGGTGATCTCCAACGCGGACGGCAAAATTGATGAAGTGCTCACGCAATGCAAAATCGGGGATTGCTTCCTGCACATAACAGATTCGGGAATTGTGGGCCATGAAAAGCCACATCCTGCGATCTTCGCGGTGGCATTGGAAAAGATGAAGGTCGCAGCCGATCGGGCCATGTACGTGGGGGACGTCTATTCCGTCGACTACCTTGGCGCAACCAGCGCAGGGATGCAAGCTACCTTGTTCGATGTCTCGGGCGCTTACCGGAATGATGGATTGCCGCGTGTGGAATCGCTGCAGGAATTCGAAGAACAGCTGGAGAACCGCTAACCGCCAGATCTCGCGTCGAACGCTTCCCCGCTACCGTGTCCGGCCAATTCCGCTGTGAGCTTCTCATTACCTCCGACGCCGGATACAATTTCTGATCATGCCTGAATCGGGGAGACTCCTGCTCTTTCTCAGCGCGGCCGTTTTGCTCGCCATCGCACCAGGTCCCGGAATGCTCTATGTACTCTCCCGGAGCCTAGCAGGTGGCAAGCGCGAAGGAGTGCTTTCTGCGTTGGGAACTTTCGTCGGTGGCATGGTGCACGTTTTCGCTGCCGCTGCAGGCATATCGATCATCCTGGCCAAGTCTGCACTGGCTTTTGCTACTGTCAAATATGCCGGCGCGGCATATCTCTGCTTCCTAGGCGTGAAGATGATCCTCGAGACACGGGCCGTGGAAAGCCCGCTGGAAACTGCAAACGTGTCCTCGCGTAACCCCTTTTGGCAGGGGATCGCTACCGAAGCCCTGAACCCGAAAACGGCGCTGTTCTTCCTTTCGTTCATCCCCCAATTCGTCAACCATGACGCCGGACACGTTTTTACGCAGTTCGTAGTGCTTGGCCTGATCTCGGTTGGTCTGAACACGACTGCCGATCTCATCATCACGATGTTGGCTGGACCGCTGGGCAACCGAATCCGATCCTCCGCGACCTTTCGCAAGCGTCAGCGTGCATTAACCGGAGTGATCATGATTGGTCTGGGAACTTACCTGGCCACGAGTGATTCGAGCACGTAATCGGCGTCGACAGTTTCATTCGTCAGCAGTCTCAGCCGTTATAGATGAATAACCTGGTGATCGAGGCAGTCGGTGTGAATGGCGCTGTAGATCTGCTGCAGCAGATCTATTCCGTATTTCGCGAGGAAGTACACGCCGCCCAATTCCCTTTCCTGGAGCGACTTGTTTGGATAAAGCATGCTAGTGATAACGTCGGCGTGCCGCGAAAGTAACTCCGTCTGACGAAGCTCGGCACGGGCAGCGCTGGCGCGCAGATGCTCGAGCTGATGTTGCATTTTTGATCCAGCGCGATTAGAGGCCTCGACCAGGGTTGGATCAAGCTTGGCAAGCGCATCTCGAATCGCCGACAAGGATTTCTCCAGTCCCGCGTTGGCGCTTTCGAAAGCCGATTGCAACTCATCCGGCAGGGTGCGTTGCGCCAACTTCTCGCGAAGATGGTCGTGAAACAGATCGGGCAAGTTGAGCCCGTAGCGCTCGAGGAGGCGATCCGCCTTAGGTTCCACCAGGGTCGCGCTGAACCGCGGAATAATGGGCGTCACGTGACCGAGCAGTTTCTCGTATACGACTGCAGCTTGCGCGAAGTAAGCGACCTCCGATGAGCCTCCTGTGTACGCCAGAGTAGGCAAAAGATAATCCTGAAGGACAGGGCGCAGCAGCACGTTGGCGCTGAACTGGTCGGGAGCCGCGCTGATTCGACTCAGCAACTCTGACTGTGAGAGTCGTTCCTGATCGACCACAAAATCGTATGAATCGGGCCTGCCATTGGCGACTCGATGGATGGGAGTACGCGCGCCGTTACGATAGGTGAAGACCAACGTCGACGAAGGTGTGACCTTGACCTGCTGGTGATAGCCTGCGGATTCAAGTGCCTTGCCCCGCTGCAACAAGACGTCATCTATTTCAGCCGCTTTTTCGATGGCTGCATGGAAAACAGGCTGGCAAATTGCATGCAGTTCGGAATCCGCCGAGTCGAGGAGGATGACACCCCAATCCTCAAAAAGGCTCGTAAACAGCTTCGCGAAAGCGCTGCCGAATGTCTCACCCGGGCGATAAGATTTCTTGATTGAATCGACAATCGGCGTATCGCCTAGAAGTTCCGCCGCTTGTTGAACGAGCGCCTCCAGTTCGGAGCCGAATTGAATGGTCCCCACGGATGCGTCGCGCGCCGCTTTGGTGAAGGTCGACAAGTCCTGCAGAAGACCATCTGCTCCCAATACCTCCGTACGACTAACTTCCTCAAGATCGTGGTCTTCAGTCGCTAACCAGAAGATGGGAACACAATCGATGCCGGCCGCGCGCGCTTCTTGCGCAAGTTTGACGGCGGTCAGCGCTTTGAATAGAGCGAACAGTGGACCGCCGAATAATCCGACCTGCTGCCCGGTAACCGTTGCGCATGCGCCCGCACGAAAGCGTGCGAGGTTCTCGAGAGTCTTCTCTGAAGCGCCCCAGGCTTTGTTCTGCCTCTCGAGCACATCCGAAACACGCTGACGGCGCTGAGCATCGTAGCGCTGGTTAGGTATCTCCTCTTTCAGCCATTCCAGAAAGTGTGGTGAACGCGGGTAAAAGGGCCTGACAGAGGGAGGAAAATCAAGGAAATCGGTGAAAAGGCGCGTGGTGTGCGGAATCTTGCTGAACGGCAGACATTCCGATTTCACCGGCAACACTCCTGATGATCACGCTTATTCGCCATAGTGATAGGGCTGTGAGACACCAACCGCGCAGGTAAAAGAGATGTGGGAATCGAGATCAGGATTCAAAGTTTCAGCACTGCTCTGCGACCTGCTAAGCACTTCGACTCGGCACATTAGACGATGGTTAGCGCTGTATTTCGTGCTTTTGGACCAGGTGCAGCCAGGCTTCGCGGGCGCACACGCCTACCCCGAGCGCCTGCGCAGCATGCACTGATGTCAGGCGGAGCGTCTCAGCTTGTCTGACCTCCTGGTGCTTCGGATCTTCCTCGAATACCCAGCAGCTTTCTTCGCATTCCTCGCGGAGTGCGTGGCTTTCAGGCGGCGCGGACTCGTTCCCCCTTCCACCTCCCCAGGGACGGCCAGAGTGGCCTGTTGCTTGATTCTATTAACCGCATCTGCGGGGAAACCTTTGACTTCGGCCAGCTCCTCCCAATGAGTGAAGAAGCCATGACGCTCCCGGTGACTCACAATACTGTATGCCAGGTTCTTGGCAACCCCTGGTAATTGCGTGAGTTGCTGGGGTCCAGAGGTGTTGATATTAATTTTTGCATCCATGGCTCTTCGATGGCACCGTTTCTGCACGGGTGGGCTAGGCACGTGGCGGAAGCGCTTGGGGCAACAGCATGGCAGCAGTGAGGGCCGAGTCCGACACCGCACTTTGGTCATCTAATGAGTTGTTTGACTTCCAGGTGGCAGCTACCTACATTGGAAGTAGCTCTTTGAATGGCCAATCCCAAGTTGGGGGCGTCACGGCTTCGACGGAGATGCTTGCGGCCAAGAGGCATGCCGGGGTGCACACACCCGTGATCGCGTGCAAAACAATAATTGCCAACCAAACACTGGCATACGCAGCTTAATTAATTAAGTTGCCGTCCTCCGCGGCTTTGCCTGCGGGCTGCGGAAGGGCGTCGCACAGCAGGCTGGTCCTCCTGGCTACGTCTGGGCCAGGGGGACAAGATCTTCAGGCTAGCGGCTTCGGTTTCTTGTCCGTTCTGAGCGGGAGCTGCGAAGGTTCCCGGGTAATTCCGGGAGCGGGAACTGGACTAAGCATGTAGTCTCTTGACCAGTAACATTTTCGGACGCGGGTTCGACTCCCGCCGCCTCCACCACTAATACCATCCATCTCGATTTGCTTACAAAAATTCGTACATTTCTACATCGTAATTCCGCAGCTGTTTTTGCTCGAACAAGAGTTGCTGTCGAAATGCTCCGCGCAGACGTCTGCGATGCCTCTGACGAAAGGTCACAATGTTCTCATCTCGTTCATTCTCAATTCTGAGAGTTGGCACACTTCTGGTGGTGCTCCCGACAGTCTCATTGATGCATGCTCAGAGCGCAACGGCTCCAACCGCCTCGCAGGATCCAGAGAGCATCGATCAAATCTGGCAAAGGGCGAGCAGCAAATACGATTCAGAACGAGCCACCTTGCTGAAAAAGGTTGATAGCGCGGATCGCCAAGGGCCCTTCCGGGCTGACTGGGAATCACTTCAGAAGTATGAAGTGCCCCAATGGTACAAGGACGCAAAGTTCGGCATTTTCATCCACTGGGGTGTCTACTCGGTTCCTGCTTTCGGCAACGAATGGTATCCACGAAATATGTACGTGCAGGGGTCGCCGGAGTATAAGCATCATGTGGCGGCATATGGCCGCCAAGATAAGCTCGGCTACAAGGACTTCATCCCGATGTTCAAAGCCGAACACTTCGATCCGGGTGCCTGGGCTGAGCTATTCAAAAAATCAGGGGCAAAGTACGTCGTGCCTGTGGCGGAGCACCACGATGGCTTTACAATGTACGACAGCGCATTGAGCGACTGGACCGCAGTCAAAATGGGCCCGCATCGCGACACCACCGGAGAACTGGGCAAAGCGGTGCGGGCTGCAGGACTGCACTTTGGAGTGTCATCCCATCGAGTTGAACACAATTTTTTTCTCGGCGTGGGCCGCAGTATCCCCTCAGATGTAAATGATCCGCAATACGCAGCGTTCTACGGACCGGCTCACAACTGGTTGTCACCCCCCGCGGACGCCCCGCTTAACGATGACTTCACTTACGTCTCTTCTGCATGGGCCGACGACTGGCTCGCGCGCGGTGCGGAAGTTGTGGAGAAATATCATCCCGACATTGTCTACTTCGATTGGTGGATCGGACAGGCTCTGATACGGCCAAATCTCACGAAGTTCGCCGCCTTTTACTACAACAGTTCTCTCAAGTACGGTGACCACGTCGGAGTAATCAATTATAAGAACAACGCCATGCAGGAACACTCTGCCGTGCTCGACCTGGAACGCGGACAGCTTGGCGATATCCGTCCGCTCTATTGGCAGACCGACACCTCTGTAAGCGACAAATCCTGGGGCTACATCAAGGACGACACCTTCAAATCGCCTGAGTTCGTGGTCCATCAGCTGATAGATATCGTCAGCAAAAATGGCAATTTGCTGTTGAACATCGGTCCACGCTCTGACGGCACAATCCCGGAGGAAGTGCAGCAAGTTCTTCTCGACGTCGGCGCGTGGCTGAATGTGAATGGGGAGTCGATCTACGGCACTCGCCCGTGGAGGATATACGGTGAAGGTCCAACCAAGGTAGCGGCCGGCTCTTTTCACGATACCGACACCACGCGCTATACAGCCGACGACTTTCGTTTCATGACCAAAGGGGATGCGCTCTACGCGATTGGGCTCGCCTGGCCGGCCAATGGGGAGGCTGTAATTCACTCTCTCGCATCGACAGTCGGCACCGAACATGTACAGTCCGTCATCTTGTTAGGCAGGGATATCAAACTGCAATTCGAGCAGCGCGCCGATGGTCTCCATGTTAGCGTACCGGCCCAGTCT
>JBLNFC010000194.1:0-3307 GCA_050263355.1 Acidobacteriota bacterium | reverse complement strand
TGAACACCCGAGATTTGGCCTCCCAAGGCTGAAAACGGGATTATGCCGTTGGAAGGAATTGCGGGAAAAATTCCCGCTGGCGGCCCTTGGTCCAATTTGAATACCGGATCGAGGTTAGCCGAGGCATTGGGGTTCACAGCGGTGGCATCAATGTTTTGCTTCAACAACACGGGCAAGTTTTGGGTTACTGTGTGGCCGAAATTCGAACCGAAAACACCGATGTCATAGCTTCGGCCATAACCCATTCGCACAACTGTCTTTGGCGTGAGCTGGTAGGCGATGCCCAAGCGCGGAGCGAAAGCGCGGAAGGTATTATCAACGTTTCCATTCGAACCGATGGTCCCAAAGCCTGCCACCCGTATTGCACCAGTCCCGTTCAGGTCAACGATGTTAGCGAAGCCCCCATTACCTTTCCCATTGACCGTCTCGGGGAAGTAGAGTTCCCAGCGCAGCCCGTAATTGATTGTCAGCTTGGAGGTTGCTCGGAACGTATCCTGCCCGTAGAAGAAAAACCGTTTCTGTCTCTCTGCCGCATTATTGGCCGAGGGAAGATTTGGGTTGGTCACATAGCGAGCGAAAGAAGTGACATTGCCAAGGAGGAAGGTTGCGAGATCTAATCCGCCATTACCTTTGTCGGACGTACCTTCTGGGCTGAAGTTGTATTCACCCGTGCGATTGTTGTCGCTGGGGATTCGCAAGTTCATGGCATACCGGATATCGCCGCCGAACTTGATCTGGTGGTTGCCCTTCATTTTGGTCCAGTTGTTCACGAACTGGAACTGCTGTTCGCTTTCGGTGAGCGGGCAGTTGCACCGAGCCACCCCCAAGCCTTCGCCAAAGCTGGAGATGACCAGTCCTTGTTCGCCGTTGTTGGGAGAGCCGTTGTAGCCACTGATTGGATCCTTGCCGAGTTGGAACGACCCCAGACCGCCCGTCTTAGGATCGCTGGTGTTGGCATTCGGAATTCCGAACGCGGTCATAGGCTGGCCGCTACTCGGTTTTTGCGTCTGGGGGTTGTATTTGAAATAGCCAAAGCGGAAATCCGTCAGTAACGAAGTGCTGAAGGTCTTGGTAAAGCCGCTAGCCAGGCTGTAGTTGTGGGTAATCGAACTGCCAGCAAGTCCTAATAGTCCATTGCCGGGACCACCCAAAGCGCCAAGTAGGCCCTTTCCCGACAAGCTGTAGTAGTTGAGGCTGAATCGGCCGAAAACATTAATTGTCGAACTGGCTGTGTAGTCGATGCGGGTGTCAAAACCGTTCTGGCTGAATGGACCGGAACCAGAGCCAATAAAGTTGTTCAACACACCCGTGCCCGAGGGCGTCGGAAACAACTGCAGTATGTTGGTCGCCGCGGGTGATACTACGCTGGTGGCCGGATGGCCAACCGAGAGCGCCGCAGCAGCAGTCATTGGAATCCAATTCGGTTGAAGCGCACAACCAAGCGGACCGCAGAATTGCTTTCGGCCACTTCCATCGGGGTTACCCGTATTCGGATCAAAGATCAACCCGCCACCGTTCACACCGGCGTGGGCATACTGGCTCAGATCGCAGAAGCCCGTGGTGTTCGTTGCCGGGTTGCAAGTCGCGAGCACCTGTTGCGTGGGAATGGTGAAAGTGCCGCTCACTCCGTTGACTTGGCGCGTGCCCTGGTAGTCGCCAAAAACGAACAGCTTGTCTTTGATGATGGGGCCGCCGATCGTACCGCCGAATTGCTGCCACCGTGATCTTGGAATGTAGCGCCCGGTCAACGGATCTTTGGCAAACTGCGTGAAAGGGTCGCGCGCCTGATTAGCGTCGGAGCGACGGAACCAGAAGCCGCTGCCATGAATGTCGTTGCTACCCGATTTCGTTTGGGCCGTGACTACACTGGAGACGGCCTTGCCAAATTCGGCATCGTAGTTCTGCAGTGATACTTTGGCCTCGGTTACCGCGTCAAGGTTGGGATTGACGACGATGATGCCCAGAATTGGATCCTGATTATCCGTTCCGTCGAGCTCGAACGCAGTGCCGCTGAAGTGCTGACCCTGAGTAAAAATCTGCTGGCCGCCTTGTGGATTCTCCGTCGCAGCATGGCTCCATCCCACAATCTTCTGCGAGCCCGGTGCCAGCAGTTGGATCTGCGTAAAATTGCGATTCAGGATGGGTACTTCCTCTACATACTTTTCATTGAAGGTAACCGCGACATCAGCGCGATCGGTCTTGAGTTGGGGCGCTTCGGCTGTCACTTCTACTGATTCGCTCGTCGCGCCCACCTGGAATTGTCCATCCACGCGAGCGCCGGCATCGGCACTCACATTGATGTCTTTCATCTCAAGTTTCTTAAAGCCGGGAGCTTCGACGCTCACCGAATAGATGTCGGGTATGAGGTGGGTCATCGAATAGTTGCCACTCTCATTCGTCGTGGTCTGGTCGGAAGTGCCCTTGCGCTGGTCCGTCACGGTAACTTTGGCACCGGAAACGGCTGCGCCCTGAGGATCGGTAATCGTACCCAGGATGCTGCCGTAAACCGCCTGTCCAAACGCTGAACCTGCTGTCAGGGTAATAAACAGAAACGCTACTAGACTCGCCACTATCACGAATCGCCTTGTCATTGCCGTCCTCCAGGCGTAATCGGCGCTTACTGCTCGCGCTCGGGGAAAGGTACCGCGGTTGAAGTTCTCTTCTGATCGGGGGTTGCGGCTTGGGTAAGTAGGTGTAAAGAAGGAGCGCCGCCCTTAAGGGCGTGACGTATCCCACGACGCGGACTCAGATTCTGGATCAAGAGGGTGGACTCTCGATAAAAACTCATCGGTGCAACGCGGTACGATCCGCGTAAAAGCTAATCACTGGAAAACGTGACGCAACTCACGTTCCAATGTGACGGAAAGGTAAAGTCGTTGATTTTACTTGTCAAGAATCTCGAGGCAGGACGAGAACGCTATGGAATAGCGTAGATTTCGATTTAGCGATATGGATTTTGGATTCGATGCTGACGCTGAGAACAGGACCGACAAGCGGGTCAGTTCCGCGGAATTTTCGTTTTGATCTGACTACGGCGTCTGGGATTTTGCCTCATCGTTCAACTCCGCTGCCCTCCGGGATTCCTCTTCCGCTCCCGCCTTGTCTCCTTTACGGCCTAGCGCAATGGCCAGTTGTTGGTGCGCGACCGCATACCTGGGCGCCAGACGCACCGCATTGCGAAATTGCGAAATCGCTCCATCAAGGTCGCCCGCGGTCAACAGCCGTTTTCCTGAGTTGGTGGCAAAGTTGGCAGCCTGCAGGCTGGTCTTTTGCCTGGTAAGGTCAGCGGCAGTTCGCGCCTCGGCTT
>JBLNFC010000193.1:0-2972 GCA_050263355.1 Acidobacteriota bacterium | reverse complement strand
AGGGCGCGGCGCCGGTCCTTCGAAGTTGATGCCTTCATTGTCATAACCGCTGCCGTGACACGGGCACTTGAATTTGTTCTCGCTCGGCTTCCAATCAGGTGTGCAGCCCAGGTGAGTGCAGCGCGCATAGATTACGAAAAGACGATCGGGCGTGCGGTCTACCCAGATACGATATTTCTGCTGAAACTTTGTATCAACACCGAGCGCGAAGTCCGAGGGATAGCCGATCTTGAACGAAGTATTGGGTTCAAACAATGTGCGCGGCAGGAAAAAGCGAAGGAACGCAAGGAACCACGCGCCGAGGAATGCTGCAACGGCACTCCAGACCAAGCGCCTGCGTCGCTGATCGACCGTTGTGTCGTCGGGACCGATGGCTGCGAGGCCCCCGGCTGCGGCTGCTTTCGAAGTGCCCACGGCCGGTGTGCCCACATACTTTGTCGATGGTCCGGAACGGTCGACTTGAGAAACCGAGGGCATAGCTGGCCGAGGTGCTGCTGCGGCAGGACGTGCACTTGGCGCAGCAGAAGTCACAGCGGGTGTCGCGGCGGCGGGAGCCGTTGCCGCTGGTTCGCCGAGCAGAGCCGTCACTTCGGCGTCGGTGAGGGCGGGAAGGTTATTACGTTTGCGGCGCGCTTGTTCGGCCGCAATGGCGGACTTGCTCCACTTCTTCCCGGCGGCCAACCACTTTTGTACGTCTTCGCTGAAACCGGCAGCCGGGGTCGGTGCGGCGACAGCGGGACTGGCCACAGCCGGAGTTGTTGCAGGAACAGTTGCACTCGGCGGAGCAGGGGCGCCGTCTCCGTTTTCCCACGACATCTGCACGCCAGCCCTGAGGGCCTCAATATCGGCGTCACTGAGCAAAGGCAGCCCGGAACGTTTGCGGTACGCTTGTTCAGCTGCAATGACCGAATTGTTCAGAGCTTTGCGCGGCCACTTGGGAAGCCGCCCGAGAGTTTTCTCGTCTGCCATCCGTCCTGAATCCTCTCTCACAAACGGGATACTGCCGCCTGCGGCCTAGTCCGCCGCAACGAGGCAATCCGTACGACTTGATCTGTTCAGTTCCTGTCCAACCGCTCTGCTCACCAGGTCTGCCAATGCCTCGATGAATTTCGGAGACGCATTGAGCCCCGCGGACATCTCAAAGCGTTCCACGCCCAATTTCTCTGCCGCTTCCCGCGCCTCATGATTAATCTCTCCCAGGGTCTCAACATGGTCGGATACGAACGAGATCGGGATAATACAAACGTTTTTGGCGCCCTCATTGGCCAGGTGCCGCAGAGTGGTGTGTAGCGACGGCTGCAACCATTTGCTCGCTCCCACCTTACTCTGATAACAGAGGCGATGACGATGACTCCAGCCCCCCCGCCGCATTAGGAGATCGACGGTTTCTTCGATCTGTCTCTGGTAAGGATCGCCTCTCTGGATCACAGAGACTGGGACACTGTGAGCGCTGAAGATCATTTCGACGTCCTCAGCTTCCGGAAAACGGACGAGTGCCTCGTCGACTCTCTCGATCAGAGCGTCAAGGTAAAGTTCATTCCGGTAGAAATTTTCAACGAAGTGCACCGGCACATCCGCGCGAAAGAGACGGTTCCATTCGTTAAGGCTGCTCCCAGTTGTCGTAGAAGAATAATGCGGATACAGGGGCAGCAAAATTATTTCGTCACAAGCTGCGGCGCTTAGCTGCGCGATCGCTTCAGCCGTGAAGGGGTGCCAATAGCGCATCGCCACGAAGCAATGAGCGTCAAAACCATCTTCACGCAACCGGCTCTCGAGGGCGGTAGCTTGTTGCTCGGTGAACTTGCGGATGGGAGAACCGCCTCCGATCACGGAATAATGGTGCTGTACGCGTTTGGCACGGGTGCTGGAGATGAGCTTCGCCAACGGCTTGCGCCCGATGCGAGCAAATGGGAAATCAATGATGTCTGGATCGCAGAATAAATTGAAAAGAAAAGGCTCAATGGCCTCCAGCGTGTCCGGTCCGCCAAGCTGGAAGAGCACTACGCCCAACCGCCGTTTCGAATTAGCCATCCCCCAGGACCCCAAACCAAAGAGCGACCGGATGTTACCCCGAACAGCAATTCTTCGTCAACGTGCGACGGAACTTGTGAGGGGGGTTGAACGATGCACGTGCGATTGTTTGTCATTCCTGAGGAGCGAAACACAGAGGGAACTAGATTCGCTCAGCTGCAGATCCCTCTCGAACGCTCGGGCAGACAAAATCTTCAGGGCAGAGAACATTAATTTTGAGGTCGATGCACTTCGACCTTGTCTCCTATATCAATGCTCATCAGATCTTCCCCGACCTCGACTGGGCCGGAATAGGTCTTGCGAGTGTCTGCGAGCAGGTCACTGGCATTCGGCGGGACGATGTGAGAGTAGACCGCCAATTTCGGCTTGACCTTTGTGAAAACTGCCGCGGCTTCTTCCGTTTTAGTATGGTGGTCCATTACTTTCTGCATTTGCCGTTCTGTCAACGCTGTGTGCAGAGACCGGTAGGCATTTGCAGCCAGTACCTCATGGATCAAAACGTCCGTGCCCTGCGCAAACTTAATCAGA
Source organism: Acidobacteriota bacterium (assembly GCA_050263355.1). Classification (GTDB taxonomy): domain Bacteria; phylum Acidobacteriota; class Terriglobia; order Terriglobales; family Acidobacteriaceae; genus Gp1-AA122. The sequence goes on along the minus strand of JBLNFC010000193.1, from coordinate 413 downwards.
TTTTCAGAGTAGCGCGTGTCTCCGGAAAGCACGACCGAGTGCCCGGCATAGTCGACCCGATATCCCAGCGCGGGCTTGACTGCCCCGTGATCGACTGTGAAAGCTGTAACTTTCACTCCGCCGCTCTCGTAAACCACGCCTTGTTCAATATCCTTTGCTTCGACGACGACCCCTGGCGCCGCTATTTGCTCATCGACATCGCGTCGGATGTGAATGTCGAACGCATAGGCCTCCTCCAGATGTTTCATCATCTGCTGCGTGCCGCTGGGTCCCCAGACACGCAGCGGAGTTTTTCTCCCTACGATCCATCCCGTCAGCCACAGATCGGGCACTCCCACGATGTGATCGGAATGCAGGTGGGTCAAGAACAGCGCCGTGACTTCCGAAAAAGGCACTTTCTGTTGGTAGAGACG
>JBLNFC010000192.1:0-5531 GCA_050263355.1 Acidobacteriota bacterium | reverse complement strand
TCGTCGAGAGTGCCAAAGCCGCCGGGGAAGATCACCAGCGCTTTGGCCAAATAGGCGAACCAGAATTTACGCATGAAGAAGTAGTGAAACTCAAAATTCAGAGACGGCGTGACGTATGGGTTCGGATATTGTTCGAAAGGCAAATTAATATTTAACCCGATGGTTTTGCCTCCGGCCTCGTGCGCGCCCAAGTTGGCGGCTTCCATGATGCCTGGGCCTCCGCCGGTTGTGACTACGAAACGGCGGCGGCGAGCGGGGATCTTGATCGACCACTCGGTCAACAGATAGGCAAGCCGGCGGGCGTCCTCGTAATAGCGAGCCATGTCGACCGAGGCTTGGGCTCGTTTCATCTGAGTCTCAAGTTCGTGCTCTGACCTTGGAACATCTCCTGCCCTTAGGCCAGCGAGGCTTTTCTCAGCCTGATCACGGTCATGAAAGCGGGCCGAGCCGAAAAACACAACTGTGTCCTGGATTTGTTCACGGCGGAAACGGGCGAGCGGCTCGACGTATTCAGAGAGTATGCGCAGGATTCGCCCGTCAGGACTATTGAGAAAAGGCTCGTTCTGGTAAGCGACGGGCGCGGATTTTAGCTTGTGATCACTCATAAGGGGTTGATCTCTCGAGGAATTTAAGAACGCTTCACTCGTGGTAGTGGATGGCCTCCGAGAAGCCGATCCAGATGTCGAGTAGCCCCAGGCCACTGCACAATCCGCGGACGAATCCGTTCGCCAGGAACTCTTGTACGGCGGGATAGCCTACCAGCAAGCTGTTGCTGGTCCACTCTTCACGCCAGGGAAAGACGACCAAGACCACACCCAAGACGGCACAGAAAAAAACAAATAAGAGCATGCCCACACGGTGGGTCCAAAGGCGCATCCCTGAAAGCCGCGTACGCTCCGGGGAAGCAGTGTCGGCCAGAAGAAGCAGGTGCGGGTTCCCGTCGGGCACGGCAGATTTGTCGTTCGAAGCCGGGCTATTGCCCAGAGGCAGGTTGGGATTCACCTTGGCATCCCCCGAGTGCAGGTCCATGAACTGAGCACACGCTTGCAGGAGCTGCGGGTACTCCGGGTGAATGTGACGTCCATTTGGGGATTTTACGACTTCAGGGCCTTAATGCGCTCGGCTACGTCACGATAATCGATATTCGTGCCGTAAACCTCCATGAAGTGATTGAGAGCAGCAGGACGATTCTCGGCTCCCTCGTACGCGGAGGCCAGTTCGTAATGGAGAGCAATCCTGGTATCCCCGCTAATGTCAGGTATTTTGAGTGCCTGCTCATACCAGCGGATGGCAGCCTGGGGCACACCCTTATCGAGGAAACACTGAGCGAGCCAGGTGTAGGTTTGCATCAACTGTGGAAAAACATGGCCGCGCTCCACGATCTGGCAAACCTTCTGGAGTTCTCCGATAGCTTCGTCGAGCAGACCCATTTCCCGGAAAGCAACGCCCAGATTGTAGTGAGTTTCTGGATCTTCTTCTGCTGAACGCGTCGCTTGATCTTCTTCCAGTTCGCTCTTGAGATCGCTGAAAAGCTGCGAGAGATCAGTGCCCAACACGGGTTCGGTCTGAGCAGCTGCCAGCGGTGCCGGCGCTGGTTGCGAAACCGGAGCGCTGGCCTGGGCTGCGATGGTCGGCGTGGGAATTGGCGCGCGAGCAGCCGCAGCAGCTGCCACGGTTGCCGGCATGGGCTCGCTGCGTGGAATGGAGACGGGCCGCACAGGGGCAACTTTGGTGGAAACTGGCGCCGGTTCGGAGAGGAACTCGTCTCCGAGCGATGCATCGAGATCGGCGACAAACTCGCCCAGGGTATCTTCGTCTGCGGCCTGTACAGGCGTGGGCTCAGCCTGCTTGGGCGTACGTTCTTTCTTCTCCGGTGGAGCCGGGATCTCAAAGCCATCGCCGATTTCTGATTCCAGGTCGGCGACAAGTTGATTCAGTTCGCTCTGTGTAGCCGCAGGCTTATGGACCGGCGCAGCTTCAGGTTCTTCTTCAATGACCGTCTCTTCGGCCTGTATTTCATGTACGGGAGCAGCCACGGGTTCTGGTTCACTAACCGGCGCAGGCGCAAATGCAGCCTCGTACTCTGCACGCAATTCCGCGATCAACTTCTGGTCTTTGGAGATCGCTTCCAACTTGGCCATGGCGGCCAAAGCTTGCAGGCGCATGGCGTGCTGCAGATAGAACCGGATTTCCTCGACGGTCTCAGGAACCAAATCATCCTGGGCCGGCAGAGGCTCAGGCTCGGGGGACGGCACAGCAGCGGCAGCAGCCGCGGGAGCCTCTTGACTGAAGTCTCCCTCCCATTCGTCGGAGAGGTCAATTTCGTTGCTGGTCGCGGCCGATTGATGCGCCGGGACCGGCACCGGTGCTTCGGCGTGGTAGTCGTCCGCACTCTCCGCGGCAGGCTGAATATCGAACGCTGGGGCTGCGGGCCACGGCGACGCACCTTGCGTTTCGGCGGCGAAGCTTTTGGCTAGCCTGGAACTTCCAGTAACTGCTGAGGTTCCGGCGCGCTCCTCATAACGGTTCGCCAGTTCAGCATAGCGCCCCGCTTCCTCGGCGTAGCCCGCCTCGCCGTACACGCTTTCCAAAGCGCGACAAGAAACTGCAGCCTCTGCGAAACGCCCAGCGCGAGTATGCAGCGCCGCCAGCCGCTGGTTCAAGCGAACATCCTGCGGCGCCTTGGCGGAAACCTCCAACAGTGGTGCCAGCGCCTTGGCAGGCATGTTGTAGGAGATGAACAGCTCGGCGTCAGTGAGAGCGCCGCGTATTGCGGCCCCTAATTCTTCAGAATAATCCTGATCGATGCTTGGCGCCGTCGCTTCCAACTCGTCGACAATTACCGCACCCTCTTCCGGCGTAATCAGGCTCGATCTTGGAGCGTCGCCCAGCTTGGCGGAAACTTGTTGATAGTTCTGCGCGTGGATCGGGTTCTGCGGCTCGATAGTTGTGAGCTGCTGGTAGAGCCCGCGTGCTTTTTCGAGATCGCCCTTTTTCACGCTGGCATGAGCCAGCAGTTCGATAACTTCACTGACGTGGGTCGTCTCACCGGCTTTCTGGAAGAGCTCTAGCAGACCTTCCAGTGATTCGGGTTCGTCGCGTACATGTCCGATGATGCTGTGCAGGTTCTCCATCGCCTTGCTCTTGTCCGCAGCCATGAAGCGCTCAAAGTATTCGTGGTAGATCTGGAGCGCATCCTGGAAGAGGCCATTTTTCATCAACGCTGTGACGAAAGACGATAAACTTTCGACATCGTTGTGGGCGTTGAGCAGCTTGGTGGCTAGCACTCCGGCTTCAGTCAGACGATCTGAAGCGATGTAGCCCTGGAAAAGCATCTTCAAAACTTCGGGCTGCGAATCGAGATCGGGTACTTTCTGCAAGTAAGCGACGGCCGCAGCGGCATCGCCCGCTTCCATAGCGTTCCGTCCACGCAGCAGCAGAGCCTGAGCGTTGTTTGGATCCAGGGTCAGCATCCGCTGCAAGATATCTTCGGCGGGAGCCAATTGCCCGCGCGAGCGCAATTGCTCGGCCGCGGTGGAGAAGATCTGCCATGCTTCGTTCTTCTTGCCGAGTCGGACGTAAACCTCGGCAAGACGGACCTTCATGGCCACATTCTCGGGATCCATTTCCAAAGTCTTCTGGAAAATGCGGACTGCTTGCTCCAGTTGGCCGTTGCGGAGGAACTCCTCAGCGACCTGCAGATATTGCTGCCGCGCGTCGTTGAATAAGCCCTGCTGAGTATAGAGTTCGGCCAGCTTGAGCACACCTTCGAGTGAGCTCTTCAGCTTGCTGAGCTTCTTGTACATGGCGATGGCTTTGACCGTGAAGCCCTGTTGGGCATAGGCGTCGCCAACGTTCTTGAAACAGTTGCAGGCCTCATCGACTTGTCCCAGGCGGGCGTAAAGGTCGCCCACTGTATTGAGGACGGTGAGGTCTTTGGGATCGTGCTTGAGGATCTTTTCGTATTCAGCGATGGCGTTCTGCAACTTGCCTTGCTGGACGTATTTCTCCGCAGCACTAAGAACCTTCGCCTTATTGAAACCTAGACCAAAAGCCATATCGGTGCGGACTCCGCTTACGCCCCGTCGGCAACGGACGCCCTGCAACAGGCGACTCTGCGGAACGGGCTGGTCAACTTCCGGATATATCGGCACGCGCGCCGAAGAAAAGCGGTAAGGTGACCTGCGACAGTGCCAATTGTAATCCGCTTACTCGAAAGCGCTTGGTTACGGAGGTAATGGGCTGAATTCCTAGCAAACGCATGATTCGCGGGACATTACAGAGGCTGATCCCACACGGGTCTGACCCCCGTCGCACTGATTACCAGCGGCTCTGAATTCCTCAGGAGGAGAACCCCTTCAGGCATTCATGATCCGGTAAAAGGCGCCGCTCTTTCGAGTACGCACAGGCATGACAACGGAAAGAGTGGCTGTTTGGGATGAAACGACGTCAGGCCCGGGCAATGGAAGTCAAAACGAAAATCACCATGAGCAGGAGAAGTGGCCGTGGCAGCCGACGCATAACTTGCCACATGACGATACTCATCGACTCGATCCTCCGCGCGGGGGATACCGCGAATGAACGCGTCGGGCATCAGGACCGGCAACGGCTGAAGATTCGGTCCTCCGACTCAAACTTAAGGGACGAGCAGAATTGTAGGCAAAACATGACCCACGAGCAAGTATCAAGGTTGCTTGTACGCCTGAGGCGGGGTTACCTACGGCCACTTCGGTCTTTATATTTGGCCAGTGCCTCGCCCATTTGATCGAGGTCAGCTTGAGAGGTGGGGTTCCACGCGCCTCCTAGCTGGCCGAGTAATTCAAGGGTGGTCTCGAGCTGTCCCCCAGCAATCTGCTGGAACTTTTCCCACTCATCCGCGACCCGCGCTATGGAGGTAGTTCCAGTATGCGTCCAGAACTGTTCTACGGCTTCGCCGACAGAGCCGAATTCGTCAGGCCAATCCTCATGCAGATAACCGCGGAGAAACTCCCGTAAATGGGAGAAATCTTCTGGCTCAAATTTCGTGCGACGGTGCTTTGGAGTGCTCATCCGCGACACTCAGGATAACTGGTGAGCACATAATATTGCCCGCCCCCCGCGTAGCGTAAAACGACGACGGCCCTGGAGCACGGCGTTGAGGTATTGGAACCCCGTCGCATCGTGCGTCCAATGGGCTGATCGGCATCGTAGTCGAGCACCAGGTTCGGATGTTCCCCGCCGCGCTCAAGCCATCGTTGAATCTTGTCTCTCTGAAGGTTGAGAGTTGTGCCCACGACTCGCTCGGCGATTTCGCGGTCTGTGTACGTGGACGCAGCTGAAATATTGTGTTCGCGCGCGAGTCGCTGTCGAAGCTCGTTGTCGCTTTTCCCCACATGTTTACGGAGAGTGTGGCCGCCCGCCTCATCATCCTGAGAGAGATCCCTCGCAGCAGGCGGCAGAGTATCGAGCTTGGTTGACGCGGACTCGCTGTGGGCCGAAGAGGATGTTCCCTGCGGGTGTTCACAACCCGAAATGGCAATGAAGGCAGATGT
>JBLNFC010000191.1:0-7312 GCA_050263355.1 Acidobacteriota bacterium | reverse complement strand
CGTTCGCCGACCATTTCCATGAAGCGGTTTTTCAGGCCTCGCGCGGGGCGCCCAGAGAAGGCGCGTGTGATTTGGGTAGTATCTTCCCTGGCCGAAAGTATCGCCTGCTTGTAAGCCGGAGCGGCTCCACATTCAGGGCACGGCAGGAAAGCAGTCCCAAGTTGCACAGCTGCCGCACCGGCCGCCATAGCTTGCACGATGTCGCCTCCATTCATGATTCCGCCTGACGCGATTACCGGGCAGCTGACGGTTCTTGCGATTCCGCGGACGAGCTCAAGCGTGGGCACCATGGAGACTTCGAAAGACTGGGCGAAGCTTCCGCGGTGGGCTCCGGCTTCTAATCCTTGTGCAATGATGGCGTCCACGCCTGCCTTCTCCAGCATGTTCGCCTCGTTCACCGTTGTTGCCGTTCCCATAATCACGATGTCTTGAGCCTTAAGGCGCGAGATTTGTTCTGGGCTTGGAATGCCGAACGTGAAGCTGAATGCGGAGGGTCTGGTTGCCAAAACGACCTCAAGTTGCGCGGGAAATGGATCGGCGGGCAGGGACGGAAGCACTGGCTCAGGCAAATTCCACTCGGTGTGTATTTTCCTGAGAATGTTGAGCATGAGCGAAGCGTCGACTTCCATATCGCTGCGGTACGCCCCTGCGAACAAATTAATAGAGAAAGGTTTGTTGGTCAGAGCTCGAATGCGGGCGATGTCTTCAGACAACGCTTCGGGGGTACTGTATGCGCCTCCAAATGACCCGAGCCCGCCAGCATTCGAGACTGCGGCAACAAGTTCGGGAGTGCCTGGCCCGCCAGCCATGGGCGCGAGGAAAATAGGATGCTCGATAGCCAAGCGATCAAGTAGTTCAATTCCCTTGTGCTTGTGTGGCCGGTTGCGGTTCTGCACTTGTGCCTCATTTCCTCACTTTTAATTTGGTTAGCGCTAGGATGCGACAGAATACAGGGCAGATGCAGCGGACCACTTGGCGTACATCTCGGGTGCGGTGTTGTGCGAAGACCACGTCAAAGTAGCGTCGTCGTGTAGCTGATGTGATTTGATGCTGGTCGCGCGTGGACGTGCAAAAACTTAAGGAAGGTTAAGGAAGGTTATAGAGAATCAGGCGAATGCGGCCATCTGGCGCTCGCTGTTTGATGACTAGCTTCCTGAGAGCATGCGGCGAGCGTCACGGGCCGTGACGCCAGCGATCTGCCAGAAGTACCAGCCGCTGCGAGAGCCGGCAAGTTTACCCAGCGCGATGAAAAAATCCGCAGGAGGTTTTTGCAGGCCGCGTTCGAACCGGGAGATCGCCATGGATGAGCAATGCAACATGCGCCCGAATTCGGTTTGGTTCAGGTGCAGAGCATTGCGCACGGAGTTGATGCGCTTGGCCCATCCAGGAAGTTTATCTGCGACGTAGATTCTTTTCTTTCCCACGGCGCAACTTTATCCATTTGGTTAGCTACTTAAAATGGCACTTTCGGGGAAGTCACACGAGAAGAAAGTGCTATCTACCGGAATTGTTAAGGTCCAAGTTTCGATTTCGGCACGAGCAAGAATGCGTACTGATTCCGGCGGGATGAATTGTTTTCGACGCAGCAAATTGCTGGCATCAGGACTGCGGCCTTATGTCGTTGGCGATGCGCGTACTCGCTGCGCGGAACAACGCCTTCAATGCACGCACAATCCATCGCACCAGAACGATAATGACGATGAGCAGCCACAGGACGATGGCCGCGGCAATATACGGATGGCGGGTCGCGAACCATGTCAGCCCTATTGCAACAACGTCTTCTCCAAAACTCAGCCCGATGTTGGAGAGTGGCTCCGGCGAGGGTGTAATGGCAGCGCGTACCGCTGTCTTTCCTCCATGCGCGGCCAGCGCAATAACTCCGCCTAAAGCTGCGGCCACGATTTGTTCGGTTGGACAGAGCTGTGCGGTTGCGCGATAGGCCAACAGTGCGGCGATTGGAACCCGAATGAAAGTGTGTAGCGCGTTCCAGATGAGATCGAAGGCCGGAACCTTATCCGCGAAAAATTCAACCGCGAAGAGCGCCAGGCTAACGACGATCACGGGCCAGGTGTTGAGAACGTGCAGTGTGGGCGGAAGGTCCAACACGCCAAACCGCGACAATAAGCCCAGGGTTGCTGTTGTGGCGTACAGGTTGAGGCCGGCAGCGAAGCTGGTGGTCACCAGAAGTGCAGCGAGTTCATCCGCAGGCAGCTTCACGGGTCAAGTATACGAACGCGGGATAGCTATGGGGCAAACAGAAAAGAAAAGGGCCGCGTGAGCGGCCCTGGGATTGGATAAATGCTGCTTACAGGGTTGATTCGATCTCAAAACCCCAAGCTTCGAGCAGAGGCTCTGGAATGTACTTGGAATTCTTGTTGCGGCGAGCCCATTCCCGCAGGCGCGTGGACCGCAAATATTGATCTGGCGCCAGCTTGTATTCCCGCACTACCTGCTCGAACTCAGTAACCGTCGGAGTGATGGGACCGATTGGTTCCGGCTTTCCCCAATTTGGATTTCCGCGTCGCTTGGCCATGAATATTTCGTTCCCTTAAATTGAAATGATCACAACTTGTAGCTTGGATTAACCGTTACGGATTTAGATTCTTACGACCGTGGAAGGGATTCCCAAAATTGCCGCTTCCGGTAAAACATCGGACGATTCTTACTACTCCGTACGCTGTATTGGAAACGCAAGATTCTAAGCCGCTTTTGGTCCAAAGTCAATGAAATTTAAGAGTGCACGTCTGTGCGCCTGGTGGTCATAGGCGCTAAATAAACGATTTAGTGGCACTTTTCCACAAGCACGCATTGAGAAATCGAGATAAAACGAGCATCTGGAGAACAGGTTCCTGGTACTTCGCCGGAGGTTAGTCCAGAGCGTAGATGGTCAACCCGCTCAGCAACTTAGGAAAGAAATCGGTGGACTTCTGGGGCAAAACCTCGCCGTTGAAGGCTATATCCCGCACCTGAGCCATGCGGACAGAGTTCATCAGAAATGCGACGTTCGCGCCGCCAATGCGGACGCGTTGGATGGCCTCTCCCACATCCCGGACGTAGGAGATATTTTCCTGATTGCGGATGGATTCTTCAGAGAGCGCGAGGACGCTCTCGAGCAGAACCTTGTGCAGTTGGACGACATCCAGGCTCTCCTGACGAGGAGAAAGGCCTGAGAAAAACGGGCGTTCGGCCCGAGGTGAGTGAAGCAGGAGGTCTCGTTCGGAGGTGACGGCAAGAATGGCTGTACCAACTCTGCCCGCCTGCCTTAGCAGCGCGGTGGCGCGCCCGGCGTCTACGGAGGCATCAACCTCCTCGACTTTGAAGTAGTTGCTCGCCTTGCGAACGAATTCTGTGCCGGAGAAGGATGACAATCCGTGAACTACGCGATGCGTCGGGAGCACGACGAGTCCGCGGCTATTCATATTGATGAAAGTCATCATAACCAGGTCGTGAGGCGCCTCTGGCAGCTCGGCGTCCGGCGCTGTGTTGGTAGCCTGCCAGGGGGAAGGTGTGTCGCTAGACCCTGCCCCACGCCATTCATTCCGATAGGTCAAGGCGGTTTCGTAGCGATGATGGCCGTCCGCAATGATGAGCTTCTTGCCATCCATCTTGCCCCGAAGCAGCGCGATCAACTGGGGATCGGAGACTCGCCACATGCGGTGCTCTACTTCGTATTCATCTTGAACCTGGGTGTCGGGCGGATCCGCAGGGGAGAGCAGGTTGTCGATCTCGCCGCTGTCGTCATACAGCATGAAGATTTGGCCGAAATGGGCCCGGGTGGCGCGTAATAGCTCGAGGCGGTCGGCCTTGGGCTTGGCCAACGTTTGCTCATGCCGAAAAACTACGTTTGCGGAATAGTCTTCGATCCGGCCCAACGCAATGAAGCCTTTACGCTCCAGTTCCGTGCTCTCACCCGGAACTCGAAACCGTTGCGAATACACGTAGATGGATGGCTCTGGATCCTGCACCAGCGCGCCTTCCCGGCGCCAATCGCGAAAATAGGCTGCGGCGCGGGTGTAAACGTTGTTGTCAGGAGCCTCAGGTTCGCGTTTTCCCAGAATGATCCGCACCAGATTGTGAGGGTCGGCACGGTAATAACTTTCCTGCATAGTAGGCGTAATCTTGTCGTATGGCTGGGTGACGCAATGAGCCGGATTCACTCGCCGGGGGTCATAGCGGAAAGCGCGAAACGGCACAATGTGGGCCATAGAAGAACAAGCATTGTACAAGATCGGAATTTACGCCCTCGTGCGTTCAGGATGGGGATCGGAAGTGGCCAAGCACTTGCTGCATAGATTTGAGGAGGAAGCGCCGTCCATCGAGCTTAGGGCGATGGCAAGCCTGGTGCGAGGAGAACCTTTCACCCCGTCAATGACTTACACGATGAATGCCAATACCGGAATAAGTGCGGGTGCGCGCAATTGGCTGGTAGTTTGAACAAGTTGTTGCAGAATTTTTAAACGTCGCGAGACAGACAAAAAGTGGCGAAAGCTATCCTTCAACCTGTGATAGTATCTGCCGAAAGAGGTAGACTTATGGCCCGCCATTGTGGGCGCGGGTCAGGACGCCCCACGGCCCAATCCGCAAAGATCTTCCAACCAGCACTGGCTACGAGCCTGCGCACTGTCGCTCTGTTCACCGTAAGACTGGCGTTTGTGATAGTGATAGCTTTGATCATCAGCTCGCCTGGCGCAAGCGCTCAGAGTTCCACGGAAGATATTCATGTAGCCCCTCGCGTGGAGCAGCCGAAGCGTGATCTTGTTGATGATCCCTCGCTGCGTACCCACACCAAGCCCTACAAAACTGACGTGGATTTGGTGTTGGTGCCAGTCACCATCACGGATCCCATGAACCGGTTGGTTACAGGGCTGGACCGGGAGAACTTCAAGCTATTTGAGGGCAAAGAGGCGCAAGAGATAAAGCACTTTTCGAGTGAGGATGCTCCGGTGTCGCTCGGAGTCATTTTCGATATGAGCGGCAGTATGTCGAGCAAAATCGAGCGCGCCCGGGAAGCGGTGGTCGAGTTCTTTAAGACGGCCAACCCTCAGGACGAGTTTTTCATGATTACCTTCGCCGACAAGCCGGAGGAAATTTCAGATTTCACTCAGTCGATTGAAGATATTCAGGGAAAGCTGGTCTACACGATTCCGAAGGGTCGCACCGCGTTGCTTGATGCCATTTACCTCGGCGTCAGCAAAATGAGGCAGGCGAAGTTTCCAAAAAAATCCTTGTTGATCATTTCCGACGGTGGAGACAACCACAGCCGTTATACAGAAGGTGAGATCAAGAGCCTTGTTAAAGAAGCCGATATCCTGATCTACGCAATCGGCATCTATGATCATTCGTTCCCGACCGACGAGGAACGCCTGGGACCGCAACTGTTGAGCGATCTCACGGAACTCACTGGCGGGCGTGCATTTACGATCGATAATCCCAATGACTTGGCAGATGTAGCTACAAAAATCGGTATCGAGCTACGCAACCAATATGTACTCGGCTACCGTCCAAAGAACCCGATACGTGATGGCAAGTGGCGTAAAATTAAAGTTAAGCTGAATCCGCCCAAGGGATTGCCACCGCTTCGGGTCTATGCCAAGACGGGATACTATGCACCTACGGAATGACCGGTTCTTTGTAAAACGAGCTTTTTTACTGTTGTTCTGTTGTTTTGCCATCGCAATCTCAGCGATGGCTCAGGGCAGCACTCAGCAGCAGTCGCCATCCACGGTTCCCCCTCAGCCTCCGGTCACGAGTGTTCCACCTCCCGCGCCAGTTCCTTTAGGGACCCAACAGCAAGCTCCATCAACGCAAAGCCCGTCCAGTGCGCCCACCCAGTCGCCGGCGGTGAACACACCCGCGACACAAAAACCGGCGACCGCCCCATCATCGACTGCGACCATACCTACGACATCTCCGTCGTCGACGACGACTGCACCGACAAGCACACCACAATCTGGGAGTGGGATTGGCTCACAGGCGCCTGCCGCGGCTCAGCAGCAAACGCCCCCGAGCTCCGGGATCGGTGCAGGGGAAGGACCAGGCCAAGCCCCACCGCCGATTACACCTCCTCCCTCTGCGACCACACAATCGGCTCCCGCAAATGGAAGCCAGCAAAACGCGGGACAAGGGTCGGCGCCGGCCTCAAGTGGAGCTAACGGGCAACAGGGAGCAAGCGCAGGCGGTCAGGAACAGCAGCCATCTAACGAAGGCGGCGCGTTCGTCTTCCGCGCGGAAGTGCAGGAAGTGACTTTGCACGCGACCGTGCTCGACGACAAACAACGGCTGGTCACAAATCTGGACAAGACGGCATTTACCGTCTTCGAAAACAACCAGCAGCAAACGATCAAGTCATTCCGCCATGAGGACATCCCCGTGGCGTTGGGAATAGTCATCGACAACTCCGGCTCCATGCGTGAGAAGCGCGACAAAGTTAACAAGGCCGCCATCAATCTGGTAAGGGCGAGCAATCCGAATGATCAGGTGTTCGTGGTCAACTTCAATGACGAGTATTACCTGGATCAGGACTTCACCGCGAATATCAACAAACTGAAGGAAGCGCTGGAGAAGGTCGAATCGCGCGGGGGCACAGCATTGTATGACGCGATTGTCGCCTCAGCCGATCACTTGAAGAAGAATGCCAAGTTAGATAAGAAGGTCCTGTTTGTTGTTACCGACGGCGAAGACAATGCCAGCCGCGAGTCGCTGGAGCAGGCGATCGCTCGTCTGCAGCAGGAGAATGGTCCCACCGTTTATGCAATCGGGCTACTGGGAGAAGAAAAACAGCGGCGTGCGCGACGCGCGCTGCAAGAGATAGCCGCCCGAACCGGCGGTGTAGCCTTCCTTCCGAGGACGGTGGACGAAGTCGATGAGATCAGCAGCAGCGTAGCGCACGATATCCGTAATCAGTACACAATTGGGTACCAGCCGACCACTCCTAAGAGCGTTCCGGGATATCGCACGATTCGAGTAGAGGCCAAAGCCCGTGGCTATGGCAAGCTGACTGTGCGTACGCGTACCGGCTACTATCCGGGGCAGGAGCGAGGAACTTCGGGCGGTCAGTAGCGGGGCTCGTTCCTCTGCACAGGATGCAAGCTTTTCGTTCCGGACGCCTGATCGCATTGACGCTTCTAAACGAGTTCCGTAACCTGTAACGTGGACATGAAAATTATCGAAGGCGCCCGTCTGCGCGTCGCTGACGACATCACTAAGCTGGTCGGCGAAACCCCAATCCTGAAACTTAAAAGAGTGACCCCCAATGGCTGCGGTGATGTTTACGCAAAGCTGGAGTATCTGAATCCCGGTGGCAGCGTAAAGG
>JBLNFC010000190.1:0-3006 GCA_050263355.1 Acidobacteriota bacterium | reverse complement strand
TCTGGCGGGCTTCGTCGCGTTTGCTCTTTACAAGCTGATCGGATTGTTCACGAACCTGGTTTTCTATCACAGGTTGTCCGCTGAATTTCTAAGCGCGCGACACAATCATCTTGGCCCTTGGGTGATTCTGATGCCCGTCCTAGGCGGCATCATCATCGGGTTCATGGCCAAATACGGAACTGACAAGATCAAGGGTCATGGTATCCCAGAGGCGATGGAAGCGGTACTGACGAACCGCAGCCGCATTCAACCGCGTGTCGCCATTTTGAAGCCCATCTCAGCGGCTATTGCCATTGGGACTGGTGGACCGTTCGGTGCAGAAGGTCCCATCATCCAGACTGGCGGAGCGCTAGGGTCGTTGGTGGGCCAAGTCCTTCACACAACCGCTGCAGAGCGTAAAGTCCTGCTGGCATGCGGCGCGGCGGCTGGAATGTCTGCGACCTTCAATACGCCAATTGCCGGCGTGATCCTGGCCATAGAGCTTTTACTTTTCGAATTCAAGTCGCGATCGTTCATTCCACTGGTGATTGCCAGCACCCTGGCCACGGCCGTCCACATGCGTCTTCTTGGAGCCGGGCCAATGTTCTCGGTTGCGTCGATGGATTTTGGAATTCCGAGGGCATTACCGTTTTACCTGATCCTTGGCGTGTTGTGCGGCCTGGGAGCCGTTGCCTTCAGCAAATCCCTTTATTGGGTGGAAGATCAGTTTGAAAAACTACCGGTAGATCACCTGTGGTGGCCGGCTATCGGGGCGCTAGGGCTTGGCATAATAGGCTACTTCGTGCCCCGGGTTCTGGGCGTCGGTTACGACACCATTGGCGACATCCTGAATGCGAACCTCGCGCTCAAGGTGCTGCTTGTAGTGATGGTCGCAAAAGCTATTGCATTGATCGTATCGCTGGGCTCAGGAACATCGGGCGGATTGCTGGCCCCCATGTTTATGTCGAGCGCTGCCATGGGAGGCGCTTACGCAATGCTGATGAATCGCGTCTTTCCGTCCGCGGGATTGGCTCCCGGAGCGTTTGCCCTGGTTGCGATGGGAGCAGTGTTCGGAGCAGCGTCTCGCGCGGCATTCACCTTCATCATCTTCGCGTTTGAGATTACGCGCGACTACAACTCAGTGCTTCCCCTCATGCTGGTGAGCGTGATTGCTGATGGAATCGCAATGTTGTTCATGCCTCGTTCGTCAATCATGACAGAGAAGCTGGCGCGGCGTGGTCTGTACATCCATCAAGACTACGAGACCGATGTCTTACAGCAGGTTGCCGTGGCGGAGACCATGGACCATGAGGTCCCAGGAATTCCCGCGGAGATGACGGTGGCAGAGTTGGCGGAGCGCGTCGCTCGACATGATCCCGCGGTCAGCAAGCACCAGGGTCTCGTGCTGCTGAACTCTGATGGAGCCCTCGAAGGAATTATCACTCGCAGCGATATTCACAAAGCGCTGGAAAGGGATCCGAGCGGTAGCATGACGGCGCTCGAAGCCGGGTCTCGCGAGGTAGTGGTTACCTATATGGACGAGACGCTACACGAGGCTTCCGCGAAAATGCTGCGCCACAAAATTGGCCGTTTACCGGTGGTCGATCGTAAAGATCCGCGCAAGGTGCTCGGCTACTTGGGACGGCACGGAATTATGGAAGCGCGAGTACGCCGGCTGGAACAAGAACATGTGCGAGAGGCCGGATGGATGCGGTATAGGAGAAAGAGAGCGATTAGCTAGCTACTGCAGGACGGCAGACTTGTCTTCAGCTCGACTACTTCTTTTCGCGGCTGCTTCCAGCAGAGGTTGCAGGGCCTGCACCGAAACTCCCAGGGTGCCTCCGGAAAAACCATCGATATAGGCTGCATTGATGCCGATGACTTCCCCGCGAGAGTTGAAGACCGGACCACCACTTCCACCGTGGGCGGTCGGCGCGTCGTAAATCAGCTTTTCGCCAACCACATCGCCGAGATGTCCAACTGTGGCTGATGGCCGAATTAACGACAGGGCCGCTAGTTCATTGGCGGCGCCAATATCATCGTGCCGGTAGGCAAGCCGCTCGTAAACGGCTGGCGGCGACTTGGCGACCATCCCGGCAATACCCATGGGATAGCCGATCACCGTGACGAGATCGCCCGGCGGTGTGGATGAATTTGCCAACGGCAGGGCTTGTGGATTGAAGGGTGGGGTAGATTCCACCCGTAGGAGCGCAAGATCGGTGTTAGCCGAGAGGATGATGGGCGTGATCGTGATCGGCGTGGGTGATCCCGGGAAGAACGCAATCAGCTTTTCCAATTGGGGAGCAGCGCCGCGGCGCATCAGCGCGTCCGCCTCCGAATCCTCATACCAGGGCTCGGCGACATGGCGGTTCGTGGCGAGCAGCCCCTTTCCGACCAGGAAACCTGTTCCCGATATGCGTGCGCGCAAACCTGGACGATGGTTCGGAAAGCCGACGTGGTACACGCCATAGATATAGCAAATGGAGTTTCTGTAGCGAGTCAGGACCATGGCCGGCATCGCCTGTTCCTGCTTGAGCTGTTGGACTTGCGACGAGAGCTGCCGTACCTGCTTCTGAAGTTCGAGATCGTCTTGGCGGGGAGCGGGACGAGCGCTAAGGAACAGAACTCCGCCAAGTAATGCAACCACAGCCAGAGCCGCGGGAAGCCAATTGCGCGCGCTTCTCGGTCCGCCTTGCTCGACGTGAGAGTCTTCTTTCTCCATGGCAGCTTCTTGCACGTTCTTAGATGTGGTTCTGCTGGTAGCGCCGTGGGGAAGGAAACTTAGTTCGGTGTCGGCGAAACCTTACCCTGTTATCATGCTCGCCGGACGGCCGTTCTCCTAGGGTACTAAGGACGATGGCCCGCCGTTTGGGAGGCGGGGAGGCCGGGCCTACAGGCGGCTGGTTCTCTCCCGAAGGTCTCGGAACGGGACGCCGCAAACTGGCGCACGGTCGTAGAAACCACAGGGGAAACGACGGTTTTTTCGCCAGGGCCCGTTGGAAGCGATGCGTTCAGTTATGTCTGATC
>JBLNFC010000189.1:0-4832 GCA_050263355.1 Acidobacteriota bacterium | reverse complement strand
TGTGTGGGCATGGCGTAAGCCGCACAAACCCGGGCTACACGTCTATAATTCCAGCGTCGGTTTAGGCATCGGAGGAACGTGAAAATGCCTGAAGTAATTCCCGAGCAGTTCCGCGATCTGTTCAACAAAAAAGCGTTTGCCAGCCTCACCACTCTCATGCCCGATGGAAGTCCACAAACTACGCCCGTCTGGTGCGACACCGATGGTGAAAACGTCATCTTCAACTCCGCCAAAGGGCGACAAAAGGATCGCAACGTTCGCCGCGATCCTCGCGTAGCTATGGCCATCATCGATCCAGACAATCCATACCGCTACCTTGAAATTCGAGGGAAGGTGATTGAAATCACAGAACAGGGCGCCGATGCCCACATCGACAAGATGGCGAAGAAGTACCTGGACAAAGATAAATATCCTTTTCGCCAGCCCGCGGAGGTGCGTGTGCTCTACAAGATCAGGCCAGAGCACACGACCACGATGGGCTAGTATGGCGCGGGCGCGCAGTCGCCCGCCATTTTTCTTAACAAATAGCATGAGTGCTCTCGCTCGAGATCAAATTGCCACGCAAGTAATTCCGGGCGCACTCACATTCAGGAGAGAAATCGATCACAAGCTATAACCTGTGCCTGCTTGGATTCGGCAACGTCAATCGCGCGCTGGTGCGACTGCTTCAACAACGACAGCGCGAACTTCGAGAAAGATATGACATTCAATGGCGCATCACCGGAGTGGCGACTCGGCGCCTGGGCTGGCTCGCATCGTCCGCAGGCTTTGATCCCCAGGTGTTAAGTGAGCCAGGGGCGCCTCGCTGGAACGTGTTGCCTCATGTGACTCCGCCTCCGGGAGACGTCCGCCAATGGCTGCAAGCAGCCGAAGCCGACGTGCTCTTTGAGGCAACTTCTCTGAATGCGCAAACCGGCCAGCCCGCAATTGACCACGTGCGGGCGGCAATGGAATCGGGAGCACACGCAGTCACAGCAAACAAGGGCACGGTCGTGCACGGATATGAGGAACTAAGGCATCTAGCCGCAAAAAGCGGAAAGAGATTTCTGTTCGAATCCACCGTGATGGATGGCGCGCCCATTTTTTCTCTTTTCCGTGAAACTTTACCCGCAATTCACGTGCGTTCTTTTCATGGCATTTTGAATTCCACTACGAATTTCATATTAAGCTTGATGGAAGAAGGTTTGAGTTTCGAAGAGTCGGTGAAGAGGGCACAAGATACCGGGGCGGCCGAAACCGACCCCAGCGACGATATTGATGGATGGGATGCATCCGTGAAGGTGGCCGCTCTGGTGCGCGTGCTCATGGAACTGCCTCTCGCGGTCGAAGCCATCGAGCGCCAAGGCATACGAGCCCTGACCGGCGAGATGGTTCGTAATGCACGGAAGGCGGGAACTCCTTACAAGCTGGTTTGCCGAGCCTGGCGAAGCGGCGGCGGTGTTAAAGCGACCGTGCGCCCAGAACAAGTGCCTTCGACTGATGCGATGGCGCATGTTTCAGGCACCTCGTCGATCGTACACTTCGAAACGGATGTCCTTCCGGGATTAGCCATCGTGGAAAACGATCCCGGTGTCGAGACCACTGCCTACGGAATGCTGGCAGATTTCATACGCGCGGTTTCCACGCGTGGTCATTAGCACAATAGAAGTTCAAAGTTAGGCCGGAGAGATTTTGCCTATGCTGAGTACAGAAACCGAGATTGCTGCGCCATTCGATGTCGCCTGGGTTCGTTCACAATTTCCCGCCCTGTCGGAAACCGTTAACGGACAGCCAGCGGCATTTTTGGACGGTCCTGGGGGAACGCAAGTCCCTCATAAAGTGATCCATGCAATAAGCGATTACCTGCAGCACTCGAATGCGAACACTTGCGGAGCCTATGCGACCAGCCGGCGGACAGACGCCGTAATTGCCGGAGCCCGAGCTGCGATGGCCGACTTTCTCGGCTGCGATGGGTACGAGATCGTCTTCGGTCCCAATATGACCACGCTCACCTTTGCGCTGAGCCGGTCGATCGGCCGTGAGTTAGGACCGGGGGATGAGATCGTTGTGACTCATCTCGATCATGATGCCAACGTTTCTACGTGGCGATCACTCGAAGAGCGCGGAGTAACGGTTCGCTTTGCCAACATTCAGGAAAACGACTGCACACTGGACATGCAGCATTTGGCCTGCCAGATTACAGCTAAAACCAAGCTGGTCGCCGTGGGCTATGCCTCCAATGCAGTCGGCACAATCAATGATGTCAAGGAGGTAGTTCGTCTCGCGCACCAGGTTGGAGCTCTGGCATTCGTCGACGCCGTCCACTACGGCCCGCACGGGCTGATTGATGTGCGAGCTATCGACTGCGACTTCCTCGCTTGCTCCACCTACAAGTTCTTTGGCCCACATATGGGCGTGCTGTACGGAAAGCGCGAGCACCTGAAGCGGCTTCAACCCTATAAAGTTCGGGCGCTGGTGAACGAGGTCCCGAATCGCTGGGAGATGGGGACGCTCAATCATGAATGCATCGCAGGAATCACTGCTTGCGTGGAATACCTCGCTGACCTCGGGCGCCATGTAAATTCAAAATCGACGAACCGCCGCTCGGCCCTGCTATCGGCATTCCAAACGATTCAGGCCTATGAAAGAACGCTTGCAGAACGCATGCTGCGCGGACTGCTCGCGATTCCAGGACTGAAGGTTTACGGCATCACCGATCTGCAAAAGCTCGCAAACCGAACACCCACATTTGCCGTTCGGGTGGACGGACACACTCCGCTTGAGCTCGCAACCAAGCTGGGTGATGGCGGTTTCTTTACCTGGGATGGAAATTACTACGCCCTGAACCTTACTGAACGGCTAGACGTCGAAAAGAGCGGTGGTTTCTTACGGATTGGGTTAGTTCACTACAATACAGCTGAAGAAGTGGACGGCGTCGTTGCCGCTTTGCAGGCCATAACACAGCGATGAGCCAAGTTCACTCGCGTCAAGGACTAAGGGCGCAGTTCCGTGACTCCCAGGTGAATCGCAGGCATAAGACCCAGAATCCCGGCCAGAACACCCGTCAGGCTGCTCACGGTTGAGCAAGCTCTCGGGCCATGAGCACCATCCCATTTAGCGCCGTATCGAGGCGAGCTTCGAACTCGGCGCTAGGGCCCTCTGAATCCACGACAGACTCCGTCTCATCCTTTATTCTAGTGACAGAAATCATGGCTACTCGAACCAGCAAGCCCGGGCCAACAGGTACAGGCCTTCTCGAAGTCCCGGTTGAAGAGCGTGAGCGCATTTTTGACCTTTTCCGCCGATGGGGATACCTCGAGGCGGATCTTGATCCGCTCGGCTTTCTCAGACCCTGGAACCATCCCGATCTGCGGATTGACGGTGACATCGGCCGCCAGGCACGCCATTACTATTGCGGCAGCATCGGTGCTGATTTCATGCACATTGCCGATCCCGAGCGCCGCCGTTGGATCCAAGAGCGGATGGAAAGCGATCCTGAACCGGTTGAGCAGCGGCATGTTCTGGATCTACTGATCCGGGCCGATTTGTTCGAGCAAGTGCTGCAGCAGCGGTATCTGGGCACGAAGCGTTTTTCCCTGGAAGGTGTGACTGCTCTCATTCCCCTGGTTGACGAGATTCTTGAAGAAGCAGGCGAGCGCGGAGCAGTCGAACTGGTGTTGGGGATGAGCCATCGTGGCCGTTTGAACGTGCTGGTTCACGTTGCCCAGCGTGCTCCCGAGGAGGTTTTCGCCGGGTTCGAAGATGTTGACCCGCGGAGCGTTCTCGGAAGCGGAGACGTAAAGTACCACATGGGCGCCACTGGCGAATACGTCACCCGAAGCGGAGCGAGGGTTCACATTCACCTGGTATCGAATCCGAGTCATCTGGAAGCCGTTGACCCGGTGACGGTGGGGCGCACGCGTGCTAAGCAGGACCGCTCCGGCGAGGGTGGCCGCGCGAAGTTTCTCCCACTGTTGGTTCATGGGGATGCAGCGTTCGCCGGCCAGGGCGTATGGGCCGAGACGCTGAACTATTCCGGTGTGGACGGCTACAACGTTGGCGGCACGATTCACATCATCGTCAACAATCTCATTGGCTTCACAACCGTGCCTGGGGAGCTTCACTCGTCTCGTTTCGCGGCTGATCTGGCCAAACGTCAGCCCATCCCCATCTTTCACGTCAATGGCGAGGATGTGGATGCAGTCGTGCGTGTGGGACGAATGGCACTGGATTACCGCTACACATTTGGCAGCGACGTGGTAATCGATCTGATCGGCTATCGCCGCCATGGTCACAGCGAAGTCGATGATCCAACTATCACTCAACCATTGCTCTACAAAGCAATCAAAGAGCATCCGCCGTTATGGCAGATCTATGCCGGCGATCTCGAAGATGCTGACACCGATTCGATGGTCGGTCAGGCTCGTTCTGAATTCGAAGCAGCCCAGAAAAAGGCTGGCACTTTAACCAAGAAGCCGAGTCTCCGGGAACTTCCAGGTTATTGGAGCGCATTCAAGGGCGGACGATATAAGCCCGAATATGCAGTAAACACCGGGCTTTCAGCAGATGAACTTGCCGATATTACACGCGCTCTCACCAGCTACCCCGAAGAGTTTCATATCCATCCCAAGGTAAAGAAGTTACTCGAGCAGCGTTCGGAGATGGGGTCAGGTAAACGGGCGGTCGATTTCGGTATGGCGGAAGCACTCGCGCTCGGCTCGCTCGTGAAGCACGGGGTTCCAGTTCGGCTTAGTGGGCAGGACAGCCGTCGTGGCACCTTCAACCAGCGCCATTCCGTCTTGCTCGATATCGAAAACGAAAATGAATACGTTCCCCTGGAGCACGTTGCTTCC
>JBLNFC010000188.1:0-4179 GCA_050263355.1 Acidobacteriota bacterium | reverse complement strand
GTCGAGGTAATCCAGTCTGCCCTGGAAGGAATTGTTGCCCGCGATCACATCTTCGGCACCGAGTTCCGCTATAAGGCTGACGGAGAAATTGACACCCTCGTGCGCGCTACCGCGGGTTATGGCAAGGTAGCGGCGCTCGACCGCCTGCAGACCCAACTGCAAATTGGACCGAGCAATATCGTCTACGTAGGTGACGGGAGCTCCGACCTGCATGTCATGCTGCACGTCAACGTTCGCGACGGCTTTACCATCGCGGTTTCCGACTCACGCCACGTCGCCCAGGTGGCGAAGCGCACCATTTTGGGTAGCGATGCCATTGCCGTCCTGGTGCCGATGCTCGAGGAAATTGTCGGATGGACACGAATTCAGATCCGTGAATTCTTCGCTTTCCACGGCTTCACTATTCAGGAGTGGGAGTCTGTTCGAACCGATTGGCTGACGCTCAGTTCGTCCAGCCAAAAGGCCCCGCAGGCAGCGAGTCCGTCCTTATAGACGAGATTCAAATAGACGAGAAGGATTGAATCCTACAACTTTGCTCGCAGCAGGCTGATCACATCGTCTGAAGTGACAACTCCCACCAGCTTTTTGTTCTCATCGACCACAGGAAGCGTTACCAGGTTGTACTTGTCGAACAGTTCGGCGACTTCGTTCTCGCGCGCCTCCGGACGGCAGGAGATGAGCGGCTCCTGCACCAATGAAAGCAGCGGCTCATTTCCTTCCGCCAGCACCAGTTTGGCCAGCGGCACCGTGCCCACGAGGGTTCCCTGCGAATCCACCAGGAACATGGTACTCACCGTCTCCACACCGCCTTCGAAGCTGCGCAGGGCATCAATTGCGTCGCTGACTGTGGCATCCACTCCCAAAGCGATGTACTCGGTGGTCATCCGCCCAGCGGCAGTGTTTTCCTTGAATTCCAGCAGGCCGGAAACTTCTTCGCGCTCCTCGGGCGCCATCTCTTCGAGGATTTCCTCCGTTCGCTCCTGAGGCAGGTCAGCCAGCAGATCGGCGGCAGCGTCGGGATCCATCTCCTCGACGATATCCGCTACGCGCTCGGAGTCGAGAGATTCCACGATAGACTTTTGCAGCTTGGGCTCGACCTCTTCCAGGGCCTCGGCAGCAACCCCTTCATCAAGCGTCTCGAATACAGCCTCGCGTTCATCCGGGGCCAGTTCTTCCACGATGTCCGCAATATCTGCGGGATGGAGCTTAGCCAGCCGGTCGTGCGAAATTTTGAGCTTCACCCGCCGCGCCGGATCCGTCTCAATGACGTCGACGAACTCCCAGGGTATCGGCCGTTCCGGAATGCGCTTGAGTAGCGCATGCAGCGCCGCAGCCGGAACCACTCCTTTTAATAGTCTGCGAACAGCGCCCCGCGCGCCGACATCTACCGAGCCGACTTTGAGAACAATCTGGCTGGTACTGGCGTCCTCGTGAAGATCGACGTCGTTGACCCGGACCACCTTGCGTCCATTGACATCGATCACCTGCTGATCCAGCAGGTCGCGCTCCAGGAGAAACAGACCCTCGAGCCCCTCACTCGAGGCCCACTCTTTTACCGAGTTCTGCGCGCGTACCCCGCCACTAATCCGCGTCACCGAGGCGAACGGCAAAACGCGATTCCCTTTGCGGGTGCGGACAATCAAAGTTGAAACCTTGGCGCGGTCTTCCTGAGGAGTGAGAGCAACTTCCCGCACGCGACCGCACGCCACGCCGGCGGCATCGTACACAGTCGAGCCGAGCAGTTCCGTCAATGTCACCGTGTGATTCATCTCTCGTTCGAAGCATACTCAACAATAGATCGTGAATCTAGATGGTTGTGACGGGAAACTGGCTCTCGGGAATACTTTTTGGGCAACGCCCTTAGGATTGTTGGCAAAGGGCTCCGCATTGCCGTCTGAGCACAGAAGTCTTCTCGACCGCCTCAGCGGATTCTGCCATCTCCGGATTTACTGCATCTCCGGATCCACTGATGGCTAGGCGCTTCCATCCGGCCTGCTTTGTGGATACCATTTTCGCCGGGAGGAACTGCAATGCTCGATACCAAGCCCGGAGGTGCGCGCGTTCGCTTTGAATGTGCCGAGCCGATTTTATGCGTTCGCCAGATTGCCGCCAGTCTCCGCTTCTACGTAGATGCTCTGGGCTTCGAGAACGCCAGTTGGGGTAACGATGACTTCACTCATATTTCGCGCGATGGTGTTGGCATTTATCTTTGCCGCGGCGGCCAAGGCCAGCCCGGAGCATGGGTCTGGATTGGAGTCGATGACGTGGAAACACTCCACCAGGAGTACACGGCACGCAGCCTGACCATCCGCCTTCCACCGACGAACTTTCCCTGGGCGCTGGAGATGCAGATTGAGGATCCAGATGGCAACGTGTTGAGGATGGGATCAGAACCAAAATAAGTCACAAACGCGCTTGTTGCTTCAGCTCTGCAAAGCTTCACGGCAGGTTTGGCGGCTTTTACTGCACCCGGTCTTCTGAAGCCTTCTTCTGCGCGGCCGGATCAATGTGGCTCAGAATCGACTTTACGATCTCGGAGGCGGGATTGGATTCTAAGTACACCTCCCGTGCTCCATTGTTGATAGCCGCTTGCAGGATGAAGATGTCGGGATCAGTCGCCGACGTGACACAGACAAATGCCTCTGGGCATGCAAGGTGTATCACTCCAGCAAGTGCCCACCCGTCGCCGCCTTCTTGTATCCGGGATGAAACGATCGCGACATCCAGACGGTGTTGCGTGATGGCGAGCAACGCTGTGGGTAGGTCTCTGGCAATGATGGCGACAAACTCGTTCTTGGTAAGTACGGCCTGAAAGCTGGCCAGCGTCTCCAGGCTGGGATGCACCACCAGAGCAATCTTGCCCGACCTCCGCGCCTCTCGTATTCGTCGAGCGCTCATTTCCGGCTAGCTCCCAGCCGCGGTCTCGAGACCAGCCTGTTCAAGGCCGATATCAGTTCCGTGAGTTCCACTGGCTTGTGCGCCATGTAGTCGACTCCTAGATCAAGTGCATGGCGCGAGTTCTCCAGGCTCGGATAGCCCGTGCATATAACCACCGCCGGTCTGGGTCGCAGTTTGATAGCGGCCGCCACCACCTTCAACCCAATGTCTTCCTCCTCCATGTTCAAATCAGTGATGACGGCGTGAAATCTGTGGCCATCTTGCAGAATGTTCAGAGCCTCTGCGCAGCTTGCGGCAGTACTCACCCGGTAGTGTTCACGTTCGAATATGATCTTGAGTGTTTCAAGAATGCTACGCTCATCGTCGACGAGAAGGATTGATGGCTGGGATGGCATCAGACAAACCTGGCACGGCCCGCTTCGTGATTCTACCACTCTGGATTCAGCCGCAATCGCATGCCCGCGTTCACGCCATGAAGACTCAACGTGAAGTCTTATAAGCGGAACAGCCAACGTAACCACTTCGTGCTAGGAACAGTAACGGCTTAGAACATCCCGCAGGATCGCCAGAAACTTCGATGTGGGCACGTCTTTATTGATAAAAAGATCCACATTTTTCATGCTGTCTGGATTCGTCCCGGAATAAAGGATCAGCGGAACATCGGGTCTGATTTTTTTCATCTTGGCCGCGACCTCAACGCCAGTTGTGCCTCGCAACATATGATCGGCCAAGACCACACACACGGGTGCTTCACGGAGCGTCTCCAAGGCCTCCGATGCCGTGCTCACGCCAATGACGTCGTAGCCCGCTTTTTCGAGAACAGCCTTGCGCAGGTACAAATACGATTGGTCGTCTTCTAAACACAGAATCAACGGCCTGAACGACGGAGGAGGTTTTTCGGGCTGCAAAATAACGTTATGCCTCAGATGAAATCCTATACCTTAGAATGCAGCTGAATAGATGATCGGTAAATACCGTAAGCACTGTACGAAAGCGAACATTCGTCAGCGGGGTACCTTGGTAACAAAGCAAATCACGGCCTGGATCGGGAAAAGCTACATAGCTGGCGAACCGTATGTTGCTGGAGCTAGACCTTAATCGCTTGGCACTAGCCTTGCGTTCAGTTCTGTAATCGTCTCGAAAGCAGCCCTCCCCCTCATTCATGGAGGTTGCAATGCGACGAATCACGTCAGCTCTTCACGCTTCGTCCCGCGGCCTGGGAAAATTGCGACAACGCAATGCTGTGCGGGCTTTCGTTCACCTTCCGGCTTGGCTCACCAT
>JBLNFC010000187.1:0-2593 GCA_050263355.1 Acidobacteriota bacterium | reverse complement strand
CACGTGACCGAGTCGATGCGCTTCCAATTCCGCACTGACTTCATCAACGCCTTCAACCACGTGAACCTGAATGCTCCGGCCACCGCCCTGGGCACCAACATGGGCTTGGTTAACAGCTCACAGGATCCACGTAACATTCAATTCGCTCTGAAGTTCTACTTCTGATCGCGGTATGATGGGCAGGTGCTTCCCAGCACCTGCCCTTTTTTATGCTCCGACATTCCTCTGCCATTGGATTGCTGCTCCTGTGTAGCTGTTTCGCTTCCGCGCAAACCTCCCGGAAGACTTCGACTGCGGGGGAGTTCTCCGCCGGTGCCGAGCAGGCCCTGAAACTGGTCGAATCCGGCCATTGTGCCGAGGCCCTACCTTCTCTGAAGAAGGCTACGCCTCACCTCACCGATCAAGACCTGAAGCTCAAAGCCCGTCTTGCCACGCTAAAATGTGCCATGACGATGGACAGGCGCGCCGACGCGATGGATGTGCTCCAGGCACTTGGCCGAGAGTTTCCAAAGGATGCGGATGCACTCTACATGTCTACGCACGCTTTGTCCGACCTGGCAACGCGGGTCGCCGAGGACTTGGCGCGCCATGCACCGAATTCTTATCAGGCGCACGAGCTTAACGCCGAAGCTTTGGAGCTACAGGGCCGATGGGATGAGGCCGCCAAGGAGTACCAGGGCATTCTGCAGCGCAATCCCGATCTGCCCGGCATTCATTTTCGTATCGCGCGATTGCTGCTCTCCAAGCCAAATCCTGGCCCGACGATGGCAGCGGACGCGAAAAAGGAACTTGATCAGGAACTCAAAATTAATCCCAACAACCCCCCGGCCGAATATGTTCTGGGGGAATTGGCGCGTCAAAGCCAGGATTGGGATCAAGCGGTCGAGCACTTTTCACGAGCTGCCAAGCTGGATCCCTCTTTTGGCGACGCATTCCTGGGCATGGGCACCTCTCTGGTCGCGGCGAGAAAGTTTGCGGATGCTATCCCGCCCCTCGAATCAGCGGTCAAATTACAGCCAGCAAATCCTGGCGCCCATTACAATCTCGCCATGGCCTACAGCCGCGCCGGGCGCAAGCTCGATGCGGGGAGGGAATTCGCGATTCACCGGCAACTTACTGGCGGACAAAATCAATCTCAGGCTAACCAGCCACCCGCTCCGGCGGAGCCTGCCAATGCTCCGAGCTCAGAGGCTCCCCCGCAGTAGTCTTCCCTCCCGTGACGATCAGAAGCTCAAACTTGAGGCTCGCGGCCGCGCTGATGACGCTCGAAAACCGCACCGCTTTCCGAGTTTCACGCAGGCACTTCATCCAGACGCTCGCCGGCAGCGTTGCGTTCAGCGGCCTCTCCCGATTGCTTCACGCTCAACCGGCGACCCTGTACGCGTTTGAGCAGGTTGCGCCGTCCGCGAGCGGTATTACCTGGACCCACACTGCCGGGAAGTCCGAGGCACGGTATTTGCCCGAGACCACGGGCGCCGGCTGTGCTTTCCTCGATTTCGATAATGACGGCTGGATGGATATCTATCTGGTCAACAGCGGCAAATGCGACTTCTACAATCCAACCGTTCCGCTGCGCAACGCGCTCTATAAGAACAATCGCGACGGAACTTTCACCGATGTCACCGAAAAAGCTGGAGTCGCGGCAGGCGGCTACGGACAAGGTGTTGCTGTAGGCGACTATGACGGCGACGGTTTCCCCGATATCTACGTCACGCAGTACGGCCACAACATTCTCTATCACAACAATGGGGATGGCACCTTCACGGATGTCACGGAAAAAGCCGGAGTCGCCGCCCCGGGATGGTCGTCGAGTGCCGTCTGGTTTGACTACGATAACGATGGCCGTCTCGATTTGTTCGTGTGCCAGTTCGTGGAATTTTCAAAGTCCCTCAACAAGACCTGCGAGGCCGGACCGGAAGGGAAGCACGGCTACTGCATTCCGCATTTATATAAGCCCATGCCGAGCTGGCTGTTTCACAACAATGGCGACGGGACCTTTACCGATGTGAGCAAGACAACTGGTATCGCAAACAACTTGGGGAAGGCCTGGGGCGTGGTCGCGGCCGATCTTAACAATGACGGCAAAATGGATTTATTCGTGGCCAATGATACTGTCCCGAATTTCCTTTTTATGAATCGTGGCGCAGGCAAATTCGAGCAGATTGCGGAGCAAGCTGGCGTGGCTTACAGTGCCGAAGGACGCCCTCGTTCCGGCATGGGTGTCGATTCCGCCGATTTCAACCAGGACGGCTGGATGGACCTCTTCGTCGCCAATATCGATCGAGAGATGTTCGCCATGTACCAGAATAACCATGACGAAACCTTTGATGATCAGGCGTTTCCCACGGGTATCGCCGCCGCAACTCGTCTGATGAGCGGATGGGGCCTAAAGTTTTTTGACTATGACAATGACGGCAACCTCGACCTGTTCCTCGCGAATGGCAATCCTGACGACCTGATCGAAACCTTGCATCCAGGCGTCACTTACCGTGAGCCGCCCTTGCTCTTTCACAACACGGGTAAGGTCTTTCAAAATGTGAGTGCACAGAGTGGGCCTGTGTTCGCGCAGCATTGGTCATCGCGCGGTCTCGCG
>JBLNFC010000186.1:0-2728 GCA_050263355.1 Acidobacteriota bacterium | reverse complement strand
ATACCCTTATTATCCGCTCCGAAAAGACTTCCCACTTTCGGGACGCCCTACGGATCTGCCGGAAGTCGCCTTCACCGAGCCGGCCCCGCTGGTCGGTGGACCGTTTGTGACGGTTGCCGGCGGCAAAGACACGATCTCGCGCGAGCCGCGCGTCCGGATTCCCGAGACCGACGGACTGAGCCTCAACGCGCGTGTGGAACGGCGGGACGACATCAAAGACGCGCACGGCAAAGGCCTTGGACCCGGTCCCATCGAACCGCGCAAAACTTCATGAGCGAAGCTGCCAAGACCCCTGAGATTCGCGAGCTGGCGATTCCCGAAGCCGGAGCTCGTGTGCCTGGACCCGAGGAAGTGCAAGACCTCGAAGGTGACAAGATGGTTCTCAACATGGGGCCCTCCCATCCGTCCACACACGGGGTCCTGAGAATCGTGCTGGAGCTCGATGGAGAACTGATTACCAAGGCAGCACCGGACGTGGGTTATTTGCATCGAGGCGATGAGAAGATCGCCGAGAATATGACTTACACGCAGTTTATCCCGTACACGGACCGACTGGATTACCTGGCGCCACTGGCCAACAACGTGGCTTACGCGCTTGCCGTGGAGAAGCTGCTGGGAATCGACAAAGCTCTCACGCCGCGCTGCCAGTACATCCGGGTGATCTGCGTGGAACTGGCCCGCATCTCCTCCCACCTGCTGGGCCTCGGTTCCTATGCGATGGATGTGGGAGCGCTCACGGTGTTCCTGCATACGTACACGGAGCGGGAAAAGATTTACAACCTCTGCGAGTCTCTAAGCGGCGCCCGCTTCACCACCAGCTACACCCGCATCGGCGGCCTCTCCCGCGATCTGCCCCCGGGCTGGACCGACGCCTGCCGACAGTTCTGCAAAGAAGTCGTCGTCAACATCGATGAGTCTGAAACCTTTCTGACGCGCAACCGGATCTTCGTCGACCGAACCCGGGGCGTGGGCGTCATTTCCCGCGAGGACGCGATCGATTACGGTCTCAGCGGACCCAATCTGCGCGGCAGCGGTATTGAGCATGATCTTCGCAAAGCTCAGCCTTACCTGGTTTACGACCAGCTTCAGTTCGAAGTGCCGGTCGGCACGGCCGGCGACAGCTACGACCGTTATCTCTGCCGAATGCAGGAGATGCGTGAGAGCGTGAAGATCATCCTGCAGTGCCTGGACAAACTACCTGGTGGGCCGATCAATGTGACGGACGGAAAGGTCGTTCTCCCTCCCAAGCAAAAAGTGCTGACCCGAATGGAGGAGCTCATTCATCATTTCATTAACGTCACGCAGGGTATTAATGCGCCGGCGGGGGAAATTTATTTCGGCCACGAAAACCCGAAAGGCGAACTTGGCTTTTACATCAACAGCAAAGGCGGCGGCACGCCGTATCGACTCAAAATACGCTCGCCTTCATTTGTGAACCTGAGCATCTTAGCCAAACTTTTGCCGGGGCACATGGTCAGCGATGTGGTGGCTATCCTCGGCTCGTTCGACTTCGTGATGGGAGAATGCGACAGGTGAAAGAACGCGCCGAGAACATCGTCAGCAGTCCGGGAGCGGATGTCCCGCCGCCGGCCAATGCCCAGCCGATCCCGAGCCCCCTTTGTAACCAGCCGGACTTTGCGTTGCCGGCTGGCCTCGAAGCTGAAATCGATGAGCTGATCACCCATTATCCCAAAAAGCGGAGCGCTTCGTTGATGCTTCTGCACGCCATAAACGAGCATCACGGGTTTATCTCGCGGCAGGCGGTGGAATGGGTCGCCCGGAAACTCGAACTGCAGCCTATCAACATTTACGAACTGGTCACTTTTTACCCGATGTTTCATTGCGCCAAGATCGGGAAATATCATTTCCGAATTTGCCGCACCCTGAGTTGCGCCCTGGGCGGGGCGTACAAACTGCACGAGCATTTCTGCACCCGCTTGGGATTGGACCCCCACGCGCACGGCGTGCAAACGACCAAAGACGGCAAATTCTCCGTGGAGTTTGTCGAATGCCTGGCCAGTTGCGGCACGGCCCCGGTGATGATGTGCAACGAAACGTTTTTTGAAGGGGTGTCGGAGCAAAGGGCCAATGAAATCATGGCACGCTGCTCCTAAGCTGCCTCGCGGACGATGAAACGAAACACGGACAAGACGAAATCCTGGAGAGGCCAAACGAAGTGGCTGCCCGACATGGATTTGAACCATGACAAACAGATCCAGAGTCTGCTGTGCTACCGTTACACCAGCGGGCAAAACGAGCGGCTACAAGGTAGAGTTTTCCTAAACGGAGTCAAGGAGCGTTAGAGGAACATATGCCCCGGGAATACCGCCTCATTCTCAAGCACGCCGACGAGCCGGGCTACACGCCGGACATTGAGTGCTATCTGCGTCACGGCGGCTACGAGGCTCTCAAAAAAGCCCTTTCGATCTCGCCAAAAACCCTTCCCGATGGCAAGACGGTGAGCGGCCCCGAACAATTGCGGGACGAGGTGCGCCTCTCCGGCTTGCGCGGCCGCGGCGGGGCCGGTTTCTCATGCGGGCTCAAGTGGTCCTTTGTAGACCGCAGGAGCGGCAAACCCATTTATCTGATTTGCAACGCGGATGAATCGGAACCGGGAACATTCAAAGACCGGCAGATTCTTCATAAAGATCCCCACCAGATGATCGAGGGAATGATCATCAGTTGCTTTGCCAATGATGTCCAGCTCGCTTACATCTACATCCGCGGC
>JBLNFC010000185.1:0-2667 GCA_050263355.1 Acidobacteriota bacterium | reverse complement strand
AGGTCTTGCCCCCAGTCGCCATTGAAGTCCCGCCACACACAGTGAATGTGATTGGCACCATTCTGAGTGTTGTCGTACTCGATCAAAAATGTCTTGCCCTGCACCCGATAATAGTGGCCTTGGCCCTTTTCCAACCCGCCCATCCAGGCGAATTTGATTTGTTCGAAGCCTGCCTCGCGAATCTTATCCAGCCGTTGGCGTGCTTGCGCGCGCGGCTGTGCGCCAAGGTACTCTTCGATTAGAGCCAATAGCGTGCCCTGTTGGTTTTTGCCGAGCTTGCTGTAGGCGATGCCCCTGTCTTCCTCGATTGCCGCCTTACGCTGATTTGAAGTCAGGATGTCGCCCGGCGCGGTAGCGCTGAGAACGGCCTCCGCACGCTGCTCTGCCGACAACGACTTGGCGAGCGACCTCCCGAAATCTTCTTCCGCGCTCAGGACGCGTGTTCCTTTCATCGGTCCTTCCCGCACTTCAGCCGGGTTCGCGCCAAAAAACTGCGGGCTGCTACCGATCGACTGTCCGTTCAGAATGGTCCAGTTCTGGGAACAGTGATGGCCTTCATAGCGCCAACCCCACGCGCCATTCGCGGCCGGCTCTCCGAAAAATGTAAAGTAATAGAGATCTGGATCACGTCCCGAGCTCCCTTCCAATTCGCGCAGCACTCCTTCGAGCTTGCGGATTGTCTCTGCCTTTGTATACCCCTTCTCGCTCAGGCCAGCGCGCAACAATGCCAGCGCCGCCGCTTGCTGAGACGCCTTCAACTCTTTCAACGGAATACCCTTTCTCGACACCGGCGTATAGAACCAGTGGAAGCGCTCTTCAGAATTGAACGCCAGGACGGCCTTGGAGTTCTGTGCCGGATCCAGCGTTGCCAAGAATGTGCGGGCAGCTTCAAGCATCGTGGAGCCTGGTGCCGTGGTCGGCCGCGCGCCTGTCTCTCCTAGAGCCGGCACAATCAAAAGTGCCAGCATGAGCGACAAGATTACGTCGCTGCTGGGTATTCCGAAGGGTCTGCGCGACCGGCTCTGATCATGGGTAGCTGCGGTGAGCCCTGTCGGTCGGCGCACCTCTCGTTCTGGTATTGCACTCCATCTATTTTCGTTCGCTTGATTATCGACGGCTTGAGGCAGCTGACGCTGGAGAGGCTTGTCCATCGCAACCTCCGGGCTGTTTCAGTGTACTCCCTGCAGTGCTTCGCCACAGTGGCCGTATAGTCGGCAACCCTTACCTTGGGATTACTTCAGGCTTGCTCGTCATCCAGCAGTTAGGTCAGTTTGGCCCATGGCGACCCACGCATCGGCTTGTCCGCAGATGCATCCGCAAAAAGGCTAGGATTACTCTCGGTTTCTTGTCACGCTTGCGTCATCCCAGAAGTTCACTACGTCGGCTTAGCCAATATAATGGCGCGGGGCTTCACGCATGTTTAACCAAACTTGCTGCCGTAGGCCGTACTAACATGAACAAATCTGCAGTGCGAGGCCGGAAGAATGAGATGTGCCCGCTTCGTGGAGGGATGATGCTGGGCAGGATTTTAGTTGGTCTATTTTTCTTGATAGCTGTCGGCATCCCATCCGCGGCTTCCCCAGCTAATGAACCGGTCCTGATCAAAACGACTCGTCTGATCGACCTCAGCAATGGTTCTGTTGCGAATGACCAAGCAATTCTGATTAATGGTCCAACGATCGTTGAGATCGGACCCAGTTCTGTCGTCAGCCAGCATGCAGCCGGAAAGGCTCGAGTCATCGATCTGACTGGTTTAACCGTTTTGCCGGGTTTAATTGATTGCCATGCCCATGTGCTGGGAAACCTAAAGGATCAGTCCACGGTGGCCCAGCTGCGCATGTCATCGGCGCAAGCGACGCTATGGGGCGCTCACAACCTGCAAATTTGGCTAGATCACGGATTCACGACCTTGCGGGATGCGGGCGAACAAGATCTCGGCTACGGGCAATTGGCACTGCGCGACAGCGTCAAGATTGGCCTAATCGGGGGACCACGAATGGTTTCGGCCGGCAACTTTATTTCGGTTACAGGCGGTCATGGGGACGCCGATGCTCTGGCGCCCGACCAGGCCTTGCCCCCTCGCCCCAATCTTGCGGATACGGTGGACGGTGTCTCTGCGGCTGTTAGACACGACATCAAGTACGGTGCCGACTGGATAAAACTGATGGCGACAGGTGGCATTTCCGACCCCATGAGCGACTTCAATGTGCAGGAACTGAGCGAAGAGCAAATGAGGACAGCCGTAGAGGTAGCACACCGGGCGCATAAACTCGTGATGGCTCATGCGGAAGGGCAGGATGGTATCAAGTCCGCTGTTCGGGCAGGCGTCGATTCCATCGAACATGGGACACTCCTCGACGAAGAAGGCGCCGCTTTAATGGAAAAGAAAGGCACATGGCTCGTGCCCACGCTGTCAGTCATCGAGAGGTATGCAACCATCGGTCGCGAGAGCGGCTTGGATCCGGTCGCACTCGAAAAATCACGCCTCATCGTGAAGTATCAATCCGATGCTTTTCAGCGTGCAATAAAGCACCACCTCAGAATCGCGTTCGGGCTGGATGATCATCCAGATTTCTTACCCAATGAATTCACGGCAATGGTGAAGGCCGGCTTAACGCCAATCGAAGCTTTGCAAACAGCCACCACGCATGCCGCTGACTTACTTGA
>JBLNFC010000184.1:0-9223 GCA_050263355.1 Acidobacteriota bacterium | reverse complement strand
GACCCGTTTATCCTCTTGCTGCTGGCAGAGTCTTACGAGAAGTCCGGAGATACCGCCCGTGCCAAGGAGTACTACGCCCAGGTCATGGCTAACAACGGGCACGGTCCCACTAACGCATTTGCGCGTCCGGTGGCCAGGAAGAAGTTGGCTGGCGGATAACTATCCGCAAAGAGCTTTCCCGAGGCTAATCTCCCGCCAGCCGGAGCGCTTGCTCTTCTGCGACCGCAACCCCGTCTCGGAAGGTAACCGTCTTTCCTGATATGGCGGGCACGCGCTCTCCCGGGACCAGTATCCCAACTAGATTTAAGGGATCGGCTGCAGAAAGGGTAATCGTCTCACCGCTGGGCTGAAGATTCCGCGAGGCACGCAGCGACTCAACTGCGACCGGCAGCGCAAACTGTTCTCCGAGGAACCCGTCGACGAAACGGCCACCGCGAATTTCTCCTCGGTCTTCCAGACGTCGGAACGCGATTTGCAACTCCCGCCACTTCGGCAGAATGGTTTCCCGGGCTAGCAGATCGCGGAAAACAATGCCGTATCGCTTCAGCAGCATCCAGCAGGTCGCCTCCACGGCTTTGTTTTTGTCACTGGCCTCGCCTGCATACAAGAGGGACCACCGTCCTGAACTGTGCCTCGGTCGCGAAGTCCGACCACTGCCCTGGCCAGCTCGACGCTTCGGATCAATCAGCGAACGCAGGTTATCGAATCCGTCTGCGGTAACGATTCCTGCCGCAACTAGTTCCCACAGCGCCGTCTCTATCTCCGATTTTAGTTTGCCTGTGCCGCGCACGATGTCGGCAAAAAACGAGGCACCGCGATGGCGGAGGAAGTCCAAGGTTTGTTGTGCACCCGCGCTCAACCACCGCGTTTGTTCCGGCAACTCCGTCGCTGGATGCCGTGGTGTCATCCAGTCCGCCTCTTCGCGTACGAAGAAAGTTATGGGCGCGACGCTGGTCGGAATAACGCGGCGCTTCCCTTCAGCGCTGTCTTCGAGCGTCGCTGGATGCGGCGACAAACGTCCCCAGCCCACTGCCCCGGTCAGGCATAGACGGTCCAGCACTGCCGGATCGTAGCCCCCCACTCGCCGCCCAAGGACTTGGCGTTCCCACGCATTTGCGGCCACCTCAAACCCTTGCAGCTGCCGGAGTACATCCAGCGTGCCGCGCTCGCCCAATACCTGCGTTCCCGCAGCGACATGCTGCCAGCCCAACAGCCATCGCATGAACTGCGCCGCGGTCACCGGCTGAATCTGTTTGCGCAGAGTCCCGACTGTAAGTCGGTGAATGCGTGCCAGCAATCGACGATCGCACCATTCAACCTGATCTTGCAGCGCGGTCTGATCCTCTGACCCGACGACTCCTGTCCGCGCAGTCGCATCAGTAAACCTGCCTCGCAAGATGGATCCTGCAGCCTCCATTCGCAAGAGGGCCCTGTTGATCTCGCCCTCCGGCACGCCCAGCAACTCGGTTAGTTGTGAAGACGAGATCGGTCCCACGTGTGCCATCCAGCCTTGCAGGGACGCGAGCAAAACATCATCTGAGGATGGCACCACAGATTCTGTTGCCATCATTGACGGTTCCAACCGGGCGTTCGGAAAAAGGGCTGAAAAGCTTTTGACTCTCTCGCTGGCTACCCAGTAAGCGCGAATGCCATCAACAGCACGTCCGGCGCGATGATTCGACCGAAGTTGCTCAAAGAATTGCTGCCATTCGCTGCTCAGTGTACTGGCGGTATCTGGTATTCCCCCGGCCACGCTCTCCGGCAACGCAATCAGCGTCAGCAGTAAGTCGTGCAACTCATCGGCATCCCGCAAATCCGGCCAAGCCTCTTGTCTAACTTGTGCAATCGCCGCGGGATCTAACTTGCCCACCTCCTGCAGCACGGATTCCGGCAGAATCCGCCGCATCTCGACAGCTCGTGCCCGCCGCTCTTCTAACGGCGCATCGTCCAGATAAGCGTACGGGTTCGCATTCAGAATCTCATGCGAGAACTGCGAGGGAATCGGAGTGTCGACTGCAAGGCAACGGATTCTCCCGTCCGCAATGCCGCTCAAAACGCTTTTCAGTCCATCCAGATCCATCGCCTCGGTGAGCACGTCCTTCATTACCTCGCGAACCAGCGGATGATCCGGAATTTGAATGTCGCCCACGATGTTTTCCTGGCAGGCCGCCACATCTGGAAATACCGACGCCATCAAGTCGTCGGACCTCATTCTCTGGATCTGCGGAGGAACCTTTTTGCCGCCCATGAAGCGCAGCAACGCAAGGGATCGGTTAGCATCCCATCGCCAGCGCGTTCCAAAGATGGGTGAAGCCAGCGCCGCCTGCTCGAGAATCGGCTGCACCGTTTCCGGTTGCAGGAATTGAAAAACATCGGCGAGCGGGAAGCTATGCTGCTCGGCTAGCGCAATGTTCAGACCGTTGTCAGTCGCTGCCGCTTGCAACTCGAAGTTGAAGCTGCGGCAAAAACGCTTGCGCAGTGCCAATCCCCACGCCTTGTTGATCCGCCCACCAAATGGAGCATGGATGATCAACTGC
This sequence comes from Acidobacteriota bacterium, assembly GCA_050263355.1. Taxonomy (GTDB): domain Bacteria; phylum Acidobacteriota; class Terriglobia; order Terriglobales; family Acidobacteriaceae; genus Gp1-AA122. Next base: position 6,686 of record JBLNFC010000184.1, on the reverse strand, counting down.
ATCCCGCCGCCTTCATCGAAGAAGCGCTCGGCGATGATGGTCCGCTGTGTAGGCACCGATCCCAAAACGGCGCGGCCCTGTAGAATATATTCGACAATTTGCTCTGCACCTGCATCATCCAGCCCACACTCTTCTTTCAACCACGCTATCGTTTCCGCGACCACCGGCTGAGTAGGAGAAAAGCCTACGGGAGAAATATTGGGGAGCCTATCGCTGATCTCCTGTCGCAAGTCCGCCAGGTGACTAGACAATTCGGCCGTCCGTGCTGGAGCCTCTCCCAACCAGAACGGCACTCCTGGGGGCGCTCCGTGTGCGTCCTCGACAATTACCCTGCCGGTCTTGCCTTCAACTCGCCGTATTCTCCATGAAGTATTTCCCAGCAGCACCACGTCTCCGGCAAGACTCTCGACGGCGAAATCCTCATCCAGGGTTCCGACCATCGTTCCTTCAGGCTCGGCTACTACGGTGAACAGGGACGTTTCGGGGATCGCTCCGCCGCTGGTAATAGCAGCTAATCTCGCTCCTCTGCGCGCCCGCAACCGTCCGTTCACCTGATCGCGGTGAAGGTACGCGCCATATCTCCCCCGCCGCGAGGCAATCCCATCCGACAACATCGTTACGATGGAGTCGAACGTCTCTCGTGAGAGTGCGCGATACGGATAAGCTCTACGCATCAGCGCGAAGAGATCATGTTCGAGCCACTCTTCTGCCGCGCACGCGGCCACAATCTGCTGCGCCAGAATGTCCAGCGGACAATCCGGAATCATCAACCGATCAAGATCACCGTGCCGGATAGCTCGCACTAGGGCCGCGCATTCGACCAGTTCGTCGCGAGTCATGGCGAAGAGGCGTCCCTTGGGAATCGCACCCCTCCAGTGACCCGAGCGTCCAACTCTTTGCAGAGCGACGGCAATTGCTCTCGTCGAACTCAATTGACAGACCAGGTCCACGGTGCCGATATCAATTCCCAGTTCCAGTGACGCCGTCGCTACTAGAACCCTAATCTCGCCATTCTTGAGTTTTCGTTCCGCGTTCAGGCGGAGCTTGCGCGACAAACTGCCATGATGGGCAGCCACGGCCTCGTCTCCCAGGCGTTCCCCAAGGTTATGTGCAACCCTCTCCGCCAGCCGCCGCGTGTTCACGAACACCAGCGTCGAGCGGTGTTGTCGCACCAATTCCGAAATTCTTTCGTAGATCTCGTCCCACATCTCGTTGCTGGCCACCGGTCCAAGCTGGCTGGCCGGCACTTCGATAGCAATGTCCATCGGTCGCTTGTGCCCGACGTTGACGATGACCGGATCGCGGCGCCCGCTGCCGGTCAGAAAATGTGCCACCAATTCGATCGGCTTTTGCGTGGCCGAAAGCCCAATCCGTGCTGGAGCCCGATTTGCCAGTGCTTCCAATCGCTCCAGGGAAAGCGATAAGTGTGCCCCACGCTTGTCGTCGGCCACGGCGTGAATCTCATCAACGATCACGGTCTCAACATCACGCAGGATGGCTCGGCTCTTCTCCGCCGTGAGCAGAATGTAGAGAGATTCAGGTGTGGTGACGAGAATATGCGGCGGCCTCTTCAGCATGGCCCGACGTTCGTGCATCAGCGTGTCGCCCGTGCGCACCGCTGTGCGAATTTCGGGCATGAGAAGGCCCCGCTCTCCAGCCATTTGCAGAATCTCGCCGAGAGGCCCTTCCAAATTCTTTTGAATGTCGTTGCCGAGCGCCTTCAAGGGCGAGACGTAAAGGACCTCAGTGCGATCTTGCAGATCGCCCGCCAAAGCCTTGCGAACTAGACGATCAATGCAGGCCAGAAATGCAGCCAGAGTCTTACCGGAACCCGTTGGGGCGGAGATCAGCGTCGTGTGCCCCTCAATGATGTGAGGCCACCCCTGCTCTTGCGGTTCCGTGGGTGTGCCAAAGCGCCCGACAAACCACTCCTGCACGAGTGGGTGTGCCCACTCCAGGCTAGCCGGAATCAGTGGTAAAGGCAGGGGGGACATTGTTGATTATTCTACTTGGGACATGCCGTCTTCGCAAATTCTTCGCCCGCAGTTTATCTGCAGTTGTCTAATGAAAGATCCCCGCTTGAAGCGAGGTCACCCGTCTCGCATCAACAGCTTGTGATGCCGAGGCTTACCCGCCGGCATCGCGTCGCCCGAGCTAGCCGAGCATCTGCTCTCCGCGTCCGCGCCCCGGAAAGACGCCGACCGAATGCTAGAATTCCGCATGTCCAAAGCCCGGGCCAAGAAAATAAAACTGCTCTTGTTCGATGTAGACGGAGTTCTCACTGACGGCAAAATCTGGATTTTCCCCGCGCCCGGCGGAGCCCAGCTCTCGACGCAAGAACACGCGGCCAAACATTCGGGGCAAGGTGGCTTTGGTTTCGCCAGCCAGACTTACGTCGAAGCCAAAGGCTTCAACGCTCACGACGGTACCGCTATCTCGCTGGCCCGTTTAGCAGGCATCAAGATGGGCCTGATCACCAAGCGGATCTCAGAGACGGTAGCGCTTAGAGCCCGTGATCTGAAGTTGGAGCATGTACATCAAGGCATTCAGGACAAACGCACGGTTTTTGAAGAAATTCTCGCCCAAGAAGGCCTGCAGCCTGAAGAAGCCGCTTACGTCGGCGATGATGTCATCGATCTGCCTGTAATGCGCAATTGCGGCCTCGCCGTGGCCGTTCCCAATGCCCGTGAAGAAGTTAAGGACGAAGCCCATTTCATTACCGACCATGCGGGCGGCGACGGCGCCCTCCGTGATGCAGTCGAGTACATTCTCAAAGCTCAGGGAAAGTGGGACCAGGTAGTCGAGGAATACATCAGCGAGCGCAGTCCCAAAAAGGTGGACAGTTGGCGGGAACAATAACGAAAGTCAAGCGCTTCCGCCTAGAGGTCCGGTTCCACTGCGAACCAAGAGTTGCGGCAACTTAAAACGAAAACTCAAGCGCGCTGAAACAATAAACCCGCCGATTGCCTTTGCTTGGGGCGTGCTCGGGTCGGCAATCGGCGGGGTACGTTTCTCCTTACTCACCCTGTTGTTTTCAGGAGTAGTTATGACTATGAGAACACAATACTCAGGAAAAAGTTTTGTGAATTTCTAATTTTTTTCACCAACCCGGTAACTTGATGCGTACCTAAGACTTGCACCCAGTTTATTCCGGAATGGCCACCGGTTGGGCCGCCATTAATTCAGTGAACCGCGGATCTTTGCGAAGCGTCGAGAACTCCGCGTCTTTGTAAACCATCTTGATCTCTTTGTAGCCTTCCTCCATCGATTTCCGCAGGTATTGCAGGGACCGCTCAAAAGACCCCATGCGGGCATAGAGCTTGGCCATCACGTAGTCGTATCGAGCCCTATCCTCGGGGGACGGCAGTTGGGCCGCTACTCCGGTTCGCGAGGTCCGCTCGAAAATGTCAGGATCCAACTGAATCGCGCGCGTATATGCCAGAGTAGCTTTCTCAAATTGTTTCTGCGAAAAGTAGGCTGCTGCCAGGTTGCTGAAGTAGGAAGCCGCGTTCTCGTCCAGCGCGATTGCCTTGCTATACAGCTTGATCGCCTTCCCATACTTCTTCAGTTCGTAGTAAACCACGCCCAGGTTGTTGAATGCATCGGCATGACTCTTGTTCAGTTTTGTGGCGCGCTCGAAACATTTCTGGGCTTCTTTCAGGTGGTTGGTCTGCAATTGCACAATGCCCATCTTGTTGTAGATCTGCGCGCTCTTGGGATTCTTCAGCACCGCCGCTTTGAAATAGTCCAGCGAGTCCAAGTAAGCCTTTTCCGAGCGCAGTTCATCGGCCCGTGCTTCCAGTTCGTCCGCTGTTGCTGTGGGCGAGGGCGGCTCGATGCGGCGCACTGGAAGGCCAACTTGCACCTGCTCCGAAGGCGCAGCTTGCGCGAGACCACGAAGATGAGGGAAAAGAATCAGCAGAGAAACTGCAAGGACGTAGGCCAGTTGACGACTCATGACCGCACCTCCAACACAAAGCCAAAACTATCTTCCCAAAACCCGATGACGCTCCTAGTGAGGGTTGTTATCCCCGTTTCCGGCGTCGCTCGGCTGTTTCGCCGGAGAGGAAGAAGATTTGTCATCTTTAAAGATACCCGCAATCTTGCCGAAAAAGCCCTTTTTCTTTTTAGACGCGTCCTGCTGGTCCCCATTGGGCTGCCCGGTTTGGGAGGTCTGGGCGCCTTGCGGAGCCTGTCCTCCAGGAGGAGGCGGTGGAAGCGGTTTCTCGCCCAAGCCGAAAATTCGGGAGAAAAACCCACGCACTCCCGTAGCTTGATCGCATGTGTCGCGCGGCTCGGTGCCCGCCACAAACGCAGCCGTATAAGTCTCTGGGCATGAAGGCGTCGCGAGCCGATTCGTGGCCTTGTCCAACTGCACGTCGACTACTCCCGAGGGCTGAGAGAAAGATTTCATTTGCGAATATTGGGGCAGCTTGGCGGCTTTCTTCATGAACTCTGCCCAGATCGGCGCCGCCGTTTGGGCCCCGCTCAGCCGGATATCACTGTAGTCGTCGTAACCTACCCAGACGATACATAACAGGTTGCTGGTGTATCCCGCGAACCACCCGTCATGCGAGCTGCCCGTTTTACCCGCGGCGGGAGCGTCAAAGCCACGCACCCGAACCGCTGAATAGGCCAGGCCGAAATTCATCACTCCTTCCATCATGTCAGTCATGATGTAGGCGATTCGCGGATCGAGAACGTCTTTCTTGTCTGCCTTGAAGTCTTCGATTACGTCGCCGTGAGCATTGCGCAGAGAATTGATCAGAAGAGGAGACAGCCGACTGCCACCGTTAGCGAATACGGTATACGCTGAAGTCATCTCGAGCGGTGTCGCATCGTAAGCCCCCAGCGCCATCGCCGGCGGCGCCTTCACCGAGTTAATTCCCGCAGCTTTCGCCAAGTCCGCGACCTTGTCGTAACCTACCTGTTCCGCGAGTTTCACGGTGGCGTTGTTCAACGACATCGCCAAAGCGTATCGCGCTGTGACTTGCCCGTGGTACTCCTCTTTGTAGTTTCGCGGCTCGTAAATTTGATCTCCGTATGAAAAAGTCGTGGGCGAATCGTCTACCGTGGAGGCGGGAGTGAATACGGCCGCCTGTCCATCCGGCATGGCCACGGGATTCAGAGCGGTGTTCATCGCGGCAGCATATACGAACGGCTTGAAGATAGACCCTGTAGGCCGCTTCGCCACGGCGTGATTCAACTGGCTGAACCCGTAATTGCGTCCGCCGACCAGAGCCAGCACTGCGCCCGTGTGGGGATCCATGGCGACCAGTGCCACCTGGGGAGTCGGGCCCGGCTTGACCTGAGTCTCGTACTTACCTTTGCCAATCTTGATCTTGCGTGTCCGCAGTTTTTTGACCTGCTCATCAACCAGAGTGATTCCGCTATCGACCGCTTGTGCGGCGGCTTTCTGCAGATCCGGATCCAGCGTCGTGTAAATGCGATAGGTCTGCTCATTGAGTTCGCGCTCGTTGTACTTGCTGGTCAGCGTGTCCCGCACCAGATCCACGAAGTACGGTGCGTCACTAGCCTCCACGTTAGGCGGGGCGAGCTTCAGTGGAGTCGCTTTGGCCCGATCTGCTTCTGCTCTGGTGATAGCGTGGGTCTCAACCATCGCGTCCAGTACCAAATTGCGCCGCTCGAGCGCTCGTTCAGGATGGCGATAAGGCGACAAGAAACTGGGTGCCTGTACCAGACCCGCGAGCAATGCCGCCTCGGGAAGGCTAATATCTCGCAAATCTTTATTGAAATACGCACGGGATGCTTCCGCGAAGCCACTGATCGTAAAAGAACCGCGCTGGCCCAGATCCACCCAGTTGGTGTAAAACTCAAAAATCTGCTGCTTGCTGAATTTCCTCTCCAGCTCGACAGCGATCAGCATCTCGATCGCTTTTCGTTTCACCGTCTTTTCTGGAGTCAGGAAGAATCCGCGCGACAGCTGCATGGTCAGAGTAGATCCACCCTGCTCATGTCGCTGGTGGGTCAGATCCACCCACACCGCCTCGCCGAGACGGACAAAGTTTACCCCGCTGTGCTGAAAGAAGCGCCGGTCCTCAATGGAGGTGACAGCGTCTACCAAGACCTTGGGAATGTCCTGGTATCTGACCACCTGCCGCTTCGCGCGTTGACCGGCATCGAATAAAGACGTGATCAGTTCCGGCTCAAGTTCGTAGGCATCCAGATCCCCTGTTTTTCCGGCGATGCTCTCGACCTTGCCTTCCGAGATGTGGAGCCGCGCTGAATCCGGGCTGTGGTACGACTCCGGCCCGGGGTTAATCTCGATAGCCTCGCGCTGCATCCGATAGGTGCCCAGGGGTGACGACCCGCCTTCGGTGTATCCCGCCCTCTTCAACTGTGCGGCGATCTCCTTCAGGTCGATCCTTTCTCCGACGCGAACCGTTTCTGGCTGTGCGTAGATGCGAGCCGCACTGCTAAAGACCTGCCCGCTGAAGCGGCGTTCGATAATCCGGTCGTACTTCACATAAAAGTAGGAGAAGAACCCAATGACCACCAACGATATGGTGACGAAGGCCAGCAGCGCGGCCTTGAGAACAGGATCGCGAGGGAAGAATGTCCGAGTTCCTTTCGCGCCGTCCTTGCTTTTCGGAATCTTAAGTTTTATAGCCACAGTTTGATAAGCGGAGTAGTACCCATTCAGACGTTGGATGGCTTATAGAAGT
>JBLNFC010000183.1:0-3760 GCA_050263355.1 Acidobacteriota bacterium | reverse complement strand
ATCTCAATGTCATCATCCGCGGGGCGGGTCAGGGTTACTGTGCCCTGCACCGGATTGCCGCCGACCACAGTACTTACATTCACTGTGACGGAAGCAAGCTCAACTTTGTCTTCCGCACGCGCTATCAGCGCCAGAGTCGCTATTGTTAGCAGTAGCATTACCCAGAATGTCTTGTCCCTTTTCATCATTTTTCCTCTTCCCGCGGAAATGCACTACGAGTCTCCACACGGCCACTACGCACCAGATAACAGCCAGCGATTAGCCCGAGCAAATGCCAGCCGTGCCACATTACGAAGCAAGTTCAAAAACAATGTGTACTACTGCGGTGGAATCAATCGGTCGTCCACCATGCGTTGCCGGCTTGAACCTGATGTGCTCCGCACAGTGCAGCGCCTGCTCATCCAACCCAAACCCCAATCGTTGGAGGACTCGCAGGACACGTACGTGCCCATCGGCCGTGAACTGCACTTCTAGCCGGACTTCCCCTTCCACTCCGTGTTTCCGCCCCTCTTCTGTATAGGAAGGCTTGGGCTTTTCTACAATCTCGACCGGCGAGCCGAGTTCATTGGTCGCAATCAACACTTGCTTTGGACCGGGCGAAGCGTATTGCTTATCAAATCCACTCGACTGCACACGCTTTCCCGGGATCCCCGAACCAGGCACCCCTTTGACAGCTCCGCCGAGACCATTGCCGAAACCTGAGCCTATCGGCAGGCCGGGATTTCCTTCGGCGGAGATGTTCGCACCGTGTTCTCCGCCTTCAATTGCGGCGATACCGTTAGAGTCACCAAACCCTCCGGTCTGAACCTGCGCCGCAGTTTTATTGCTCGTCGGGGGAACACTCGTGGGACTAGTGAACGTGTTAGTGGCAATGACCTTGCCGGCAGGTACGCCGGGAAGTGCGGGAAGCGCTGGAGTCTTGGAGACAACTTTAATCTCCGGGGCTGTGACGTCTAGTTGAGTCTGGTTGATATTACGTACTTGATGCGGCACGACCAGCCTCGCCGCGCTGGCACTGGTAAGGACGGCCTGCGGCGTGGGTATTCTCGCAAGCCGGGGATTCATTGGCTGCCCTTCCTTTATGGGCTCAACTGGAGCTAAGAGATTCGTCATAACGTACTTCTTTGCCTGTTGCATCGGTTGCGGAGCAATGGCATTGAAAACAAGCACCGCTACCACAAACTGGGCCTGAACTCCCCAGCCAATGAAGAGTGACTTCCATCGCGAATGTGGCGTTGCTAACGGCGCGAACATCAACTGCGCATCCATGATCCCTCGACTGCATAAAGAGTTTCGGCCAAAACGCACTACTCTATGGTCTTTACAAACGCGATCCCGGGAACCGGAGGAGCGGATGGGGACGGGGGAGGTGGCGGCGTGGATAAATTAACTGACGCCGCCAGCACGCCACCCAATATCGAGGTCGCTAGCAGCGAAGCTATTGGGCGCCGCGATACTATGCTGGCGATCAGATGGATAGCAAACGTCACGCTGCAGCCTATAAAACCACTGGGTGATAAATTCACGACTACTTCCTCCCAAACAAACTCCATGCATATGACATGTTGACAAACACCTTGAGCCCCTGGCTGGTACGGTCGGAGATCAACCGCGTCTCCTGCAAATAACCGGCCCCGATCTCGGTGTAGATTTTTCCGCTGAGTATCCCGACCTTTACGCCTGTTCCGACAGTAGCGATGTTCTCCCAATCGAATCGCTTGCTGTCATGACCAGCAGTAGCTTCGGCAAACGGAATTACGGCCATGCTGCCATACCTTTTAAATACGTAGCCTTGTTGGACGTGAGCCCGCTCCATCAAATTGCCAGCCTCGATCGGGGAAAAATGCCCGATAATGGCCCACGTAGAACCCGGAAAACGATTCGACCTTTCAGTCACATCGTTCCACCCGAACCAGTCGCTCAAAAAATCTGTTCGCCCGCCCGAGGGCTGGAATCCCTCGGCATCACGAAAACGGTTCTCGTACATGTACCCGATCCCCGCGCTAATCACGCCGGCGTGCAGGTGCTTATTAACTTTCAGTCCAAGGCTGGGCGAAATCTTGTTGTTCCAGTTGTAGCCTGACGTGTCGAGGACGAAGTCGGCTGACACATATGGGGTAACCGTCAGTGTTTCGTTCCTCGACGAAAAAATCACCGCCTTCTGCTCGACGTAAGTGTCAGCTACGACATTGCCTTTCTCATACGAGCTCAAATTGCCGCTCGTAGAGCTAATCTCGCCAGGTAACTTCACTGGATCGAGAACACTGGTGTTGACCGCGTGCGGAACATTCTGTGCACACGCCAGACATCCGAAAACGAGGACAACTAATATCTGTCGCATTGATTCCAGGCATGATCATGCTTGCCGCACACCACGGTCTTCCAAAAGCTGCGCAGCAGGATGAAAAGATCTAGTGTTTGCAACAGCACAAACATCGGCGAGAACAACACAACGTCAGCTCTCTTGCTGTCCCAACCAGCTAAAGTCGAAATGAGCACCAACAGGATGCCATTGATGATGATGAATGCTGCCATCTTCCGAGGTACCAGGTACACCCATAACGGAAACATGCAAAGCAGCACTGCGAAAACGAGTGCCTCACCGAGGAGAAGTTTGTATTCCAAGTCAATCTTGCTCACGCTTCCGAACATCTTGTGCTTCTTCCCGACCTGCCAGGCGCCGGTGTACCAGCGGTTCGTTTGCTTGATGTAATCCTTCAGGGACTTCGGGTCCTGTGTGTACACGACAGCCTTTTCCTGATAAACGACCTTGCCAAGCTTTTTCTTGTGCAATTGAATGGTGCAATCCATGTCCTCGACGATCGTGTCGTTGCACCACTGGAGCTGACTGAACGCACTGGTTCGGAAGCTGGTTGAGCAGCCGGGGGCAACCGTGATCACACCCATTGCTGTCTGCCCGCTCCGGTAAACCGAATGCGTCATGAAGTAGCTGTAACAACGATATGCGGTCAGCCAATTGTGCGGCAAGCTTTGTGGCCTACCACAAACCGCTACAACGTCCGGAGTCTTGAATCCCTCTCTTACGGCGGCATAATAGCCAGGACAGACTGCCGTATCCGCGTCCATTAGCGCAATGACATCAAAGCGATCAAGCAGCTTAAAGTGTGCTGTCGCTCGAGCGATGGCGGTGGCCTTACCCACATTGCGCTGATTGCGTAGCACGTTCACACCGTAGGAGCGAGCGATCTCTCCCGTACCGTCTTTGGAGCCATCATCGCAAACATAGATATCCGAAGGGGACATGTTCGCAGCGATGATGCTCTCCAGGGTTTTGACAATGCCGAGCCTCTCGTCCTTGGCCGGAATCAGTGCGCATATCCGCAGTGATCTCGCGTCACGCACCAGGGTGGGACCTAGCTTCGGCAGCTCCTGAACATCAACCTTTGCCCATGCGACCGACATTATTCGAACCTCGGGTGCAGGTCGCCAAAAGTCACTTGGGCTGGAAAATCGGTGAAGAGCGCTTGAGCCCACGGATATAAACCCGAGTGAAATAGGATGGCGCGGTTTTCGGGCGATCTGAGTAACCAGCCACGAAGCATTGCATCGTCTTCGGCTGTCCTGACACGCACCGCGACGACTGAGTCGGCGGCATCCAATACTTTGCTGATCTGATTCTCGTCATCAACCTTGACGTACTTTACTTTCAGCGACACGAACTTACTCAGCTGCCGGAAGTAACGGGCGGCCGCGTCGTAATATTGGATTGGGTAATGCTCGTCCGTATCTTCAGCAACGA
>JBLNFC010000182.1:0-2754 GCA_050263355.1 Acidobacteriota bacterium | reverse complement strand
TGGCGTGATCAAGCTGTTCGCTGGTGGGACCACTGGCTCAAAGATCGAGATACCGGCGTACTCGACGAGCCAAAGTTGATCGTCTATATGCAGCACTGGCATCCACCTGATCCCAATCTCGAGAACGTGCCTGGGGTATGGCGCAAGGAAGACGCGTGGCCTCCCCCTGGAATGACTGAATCCACACTCTTCTTGCAGCCGAATCACATGTTGGCCACGACGACCTCCGCGCCAGACCATCATCAACTGAAATACATACCCTCCAACGGCGTCGAGGCCGGCTTCTGGTGGGGGGAACTGCTGGTCGATCAGCGGCCAGTGGACGCCTTCAGCCTGACTTACGATTCCGCTCCCCTAAAGGAAGATGTAGCCATGCTCGGCCATCCCCGCGCCGTATTGCGGGCCTCCGCTCCTGTGCCCCTGGCCCACTGGTTCGCCCGGCTTTCAGACGTTGCACCCGATGGAAGCGTTACACAAATCACAGGCGCAGGAATCAATGGCGCGCAGCGCGACTCAGTGACTGATCCGAAAGATTTGGCGCCGAATCAACTCTATTCCTTCAACATTGAAATGCACCTGGCATCGTGGGTATTTCCCAAAGGTCATCGCATTCGACTGTCAGTTTCTAATGGGCTCTGGCCGATGATGTGGCCGACTCCGAATCCCATGACGACCACCCTTGCGCTGGGCGGAAGTGAAGGATCGAAGCTGATCTTGCCCCTGGTCCCGTTGAACGGCCCTGCTCCTCCGCCCTTTGCCTCTCCGGAACCATCAGAAGATCGAAAGGATATCCGGACAGTAGGTTTTCCCTGGCCGGGCGAATGGACCCTGCAGCGCGACGAAGCTCATCAGAAAGCTACCGTGATCTGGAAAGGCAAATCGGAAAGTGAATATCCGTGGGGCAAAGAAACCGACCTTGAGCAGATGACCTACGAAATCGCCGACGCCAATCCAGCCGCGAACACTGTTAAGGGCGAAGCCGAAACGACATTTCAATTGAAAGATCGCGTGCTCACCTGGCGCGGCCACTTGTCCGTAACCAGCGACGCGAAGAATTTCTTCTACAAGTACACACGCGAAGTACTGAAGGATGGAACCGTCGTCAAACAGAAAACCTGGGAGGAAACCATCCCCAGAGATCATCAGTAACAGCCATGGCCAGCGAGCCCACGCGCGCGACCGATCCGCCCAGCCTGGTTTCGCCCGGCATCTCTATCGCTGACGCAGAGGATCCCAATCGCCCAAAGCGCGTGATGGGCTTCCGCGATCTGCTGCTCTTCTACGTGGTAACCGGCATCAGCTTGCGCTGGATTGCCACTGCTGCCGCCGCGGGTCCCAGCTCGGTTGTCATCTGGCTCGGCGCATGGCTGCTCTTCTACACGCCGCTCGCCCTTTCCGTAATTGAGCTCTCATCCCGCTATCCGAATGAGGGTGGGCTTTATGTCTGGAGCAAGCGTGCCTTCGGCGACTTCTCCGGATTCATGGCTGGCTGGACCTACTGGACCAGCAATCTGCCCTACTTTCCCGCTGTCCTCTATTTCGCAGGTAGCAATGCTCTTTACATGCACCAGCGGGCTTGGATCCACCTCTCCGGCACCCCAACCTTCTTCATCGCGTTTTCCTTGATTGCCCTGGCGACCGTAACCGTCATGAACATCGTTGGACTTGATGTCGGCAAGTGGTTGCACAACGCCGGCGCTTTGGCCATGTGGATTCCCGTCCTCATCGTCATTTCCATGGGATTGCTCGCCTGGCATCGCTTCGGATCGGCCACCTCGTTCGCGCCGCATGCACTGATTCCCAGCCTGCATTTCCAGGACATCATTTTCTGGTCTGTGCTGACCTTCGCTTTCGGCGGCTGCGAGACCGCGTCGTTCATGGGCGAAGAGATCAAGAATCCACGGCGGACCGTGCCGCTGGCCTTGTTCTTCGCCGGATTGACGGTCGCTTTCTGTTACATCATGGGTACGGTTGCGGTGCTGCTTGCCCTCCCTCACGCTGAAGTTAGTAACCTGCAAGGACTGATGCAGGCCATCAGCAAAACCGCTGATCGTGTGGGTTGGCAAGCGGTCATACCCGTTGCCGGTTTCCTCATCGCGCTTAGCAATCTCGGAGCGGCGGGCGCGTACCTCGCGGCCGTTGCGCGATTGCCCTTCGTGGCAGGCCTGGACCGTTTCCTGCCGCCGTTCTTCGGACGTTTGCATCCTCGCTGGAAAACACCATGGGTGGCTCTGCTGCTGCAAGCCGTAATTGGCGGCGTCTTCGCGTTTCTAGGTCAGGCGGGCACCAGCGTGAAGGGCGCTTACGACGTTCTGGTAAGCATGGGAGTAATCACCTACTTCGTGCCCTACTTATACCTGTTTGCTGCCATGATCAAACTTCAACGTGAACCCGCTGGAACCGCGGTGATCCGAGTTCCGGGAGGAAAGCCCGCAGCCTACCTGCTCGGCACAATCGGCTTCTTAACGACGACCGTGACGATCGCTCTTTCCCTTGTCCCGCAGGCGGATGAACCCAATAAGCTGCTCGCCTTCAGCAAGGTTGTGGGATTGACCGGCGCATTGCTGCTGGCAGGCGTCTGGATCTACTGGTCAGGCAAGAAAAGAGCAGCACGCGAATCATCAGGCACACATGCCGATTGACTGCTCTCCGTATGGCGTGACTCAACCGTAAATTCGCAATTCAACCGCACATTCGTACTTCGTACCTCGTCTTTCGTAAATCCTAAACCGGCACGCCGGTCTTTCTCGGGGG
>JBLNFC010000181.1:0-2977 GCA_050263355.1 Acidobacteriota bacterium | reverse complement strand
GCTGGTTGCAACGACCGGTAGTGTGGGGAGCCGCAGCGCTAGGCCTCTTCATCATTCTTCAAATCATCTTCTGGTGAGATCAATGAGTGAAAAACATCACATCATTCCGGTGTGGTTCTTTGTTGGCTTGCTGCTCTTCGTTTACGGCTGGATGATCCTAATCAGTGGGCTGGCGGAATGGTCACACCCTTCGGATACGGTGTTGGCGAATTTACATGCCCCGGTGTGGTGGGGTTCCCTTTTGATTATTCTGGGCAGTGTCTACTGCCTGATGTTCCGGCCCAGCAAAAGCCATTAACGACTTTTCCACCCTAATTAACTTCGGCGCAGATTGCCCAACCGATATCTTTCTTGCATTCGTCCGTGGACTGGTTATCTCGAACCGAGCGATGCAATCGGTACGCGGCTCGCCAGAAAGCCCGCCCCACTACTGGATTTGTCGCGCAAGAACAAACGCCGTGATCCAGTCGCCATGGCCGTGATGGATGTAAAATCAAGCTGATCGATGGGAATGATCAATCGCAGCTGATGCCTTAGAGAGCAGCCGCGGCTCCGAGTTGTGACACTGGCCAGCAGCATTTTTGCCGACGCTTCTCTTTGTCACATCTAGTGCGGCTGTGCTGTCACGAAAACGACGAGGTGAGGCGTGATTGTACAAGGCGAAGTCGGACCCGTGGAGACAGAAAACTGAATGCCGACTGGCCGGCTGGAAGCCTTCAGCGACGGCGTGATCGCGATCATCATCACGATCATGGTCCTGGAGATGAAGGTGCCGCACGGAGACCGCGTCGAAGACTTGGTGCCGCTGGTGCCGATCTTTCTCAGCTACGTCTTGAGTTTCGTTTACGTCGGTATTTACTGGAACAACCATCATCACATGCTGCACGCCTGTGCCGGGGTGACGGGTGCAATGCTCTGGGCCAATCTGCACCTGTTATTCTGGCTCTCGTTATTTCCGTTTGCGACAGGGTGGATGGGGGAAAATCACTTCACCGCCGTGCCCACTGCACTCTATGGTGTGGTCCTGCTCATGGCGGCCATTGCATACTCCGTGCTGCAACAGACGATCATTCGCGCGCAAGGGCACGAATCAATTCTAAGGAAGGCCATCGGCCGCGATTGGAAAGGCAAGCTGTCACTGCTGCTGTATGTCTTAGCAATCCTTGGAGCGTTACGTTTTGCGTGGATCGCGCAAGGGATCTTCGTGGTCGCTGCGTTGATCTGGCTGATCCCAGATCGGCGCATTAAGAACGTGTTGCAACGCACTCACTCTTCATAATCCATCAAAATCCACAGCCTGATGTCACAAAGCAATCGACAGTTCTGTTTAACGGGTACAACAGATCGATGCTCGAGATGCTTTGGTCAGGAACAAAGGACACCTCACCAAAATCGCGCGTAAGGCAGCAGCCTAGTCGCGGCGGTGGGTCGCATGTTGTTCACTGCGTGAATTACCGAGTATCTTTTTTGAGCCGATTTACTTCGCGCTGGTGTTTGGTCCAGATGCGGGACACCGGGTGAACGGAGTTTCGCGATTCAGCCGCTCGCCACCGCCAAGCAGAATCACAGCCAGTCCGCTGGACCGGGCGTGTCGTTTGTATGGGGAACTTCGTAGATGGAGGGCCCCCACACATTCGTCCCAGCTAGTGCTGCTTACCCAAACGGACTTCGAGGAGTGTTGAGAGACCTCGTCGCAGCACATCTAGCAACTTCACGGAATTCTCTCCGAAAACATTGTTGAAGGCTTTCGATCCGCAAGTATGGCCCTTGCGCGAGTGCTTTGGTTTGCAGCGAAAGTGGTGGCTACATGAAAATTGGCAGCAGTACGGGTGTGGTGCCAGATTGGGGGAGTTCTCCGGATCCTGCAGTCACGCAGACTCGCACCGGTGAAACCCTGGCGCTCGTCGCATCGCGGCTGGGTGTCAGTGTTGAGGACTTGCAAAGGGCGAATCCTCAGATTGGGGATCCTAACAAGCTGACTCCAGGCTTGGAGATCCGGATTCCTGCGCCGGCCATCGATGATTCGGCTGCGAATGGCGAGAGCGATGGCACGGTCTCAGCCGGTTCCAAATACATTGAGAGCAATGTAGAAGCCTCTCTGATGAAATCTTTGCTGTCCGGTGGTTCTCCTCTGGACGTCATGCCGGGCAACAACTCCGCACAGGGAAGTGGTGGCATAACGCAGATGCCTCCGGTTGCGGTGCCCCTGTATGGCGCGCAGTACTCGGAGCAAGACAAGGAAGAACTCAGCGCTGGACTGCGGAGAACCTACCAGGCGGCGGAACATCTGGGCGTCAGCCACGACGACATCGTCGCGATGCTCCATACATTGGCCGGAAACCGGCCGCTGACGTCGGAAAAAATGACGGGCGCTCTTCACCTGTTCTTCATGGCGAAGGACCTTGCTCCTGCAGACCGCAAATTAGTCGGCGATGCTTTCAAAGCCTCCCACACCGATCCTGCTTACGTCGCCGCACTCTCGAAACTGGTTGTAGATCCGAAATTCGTAAACGCGAGCACGCAAGTAAAAAAGGAATGGCTGGAGAAATTTGACAGTCTCTCCAAGAGCCCTGAACTGAAGGGTCTCAGCCCTGACGAGAAGAGTATTGTCATCCAGGCGCTCGCCTCGGATCCGCCGCCGGCCGCGGACAAGATCTCTAAGACTGTTGCCGTGCTGACCTCGGCGAAAGACCTTTCGCCGGCGGATCGCAAGCTCTTCACCGACGGGTTGAAGGCGGCGGGGGGTGATCCCGCGTACGCCGCCAGTCTCAAAAAACTCATCGAAGATCCAAAGTTCAAGGGTCTGAAACCGGCGGAGAAGACTGCCGTTCTCAGCCAGACGAAGAATTACGCAGATGCACAAGCAGTCACAAACATCGATCGTTTGCTGCAAAAGAATTGGTTCCGGGCGGAGAGTCTGGATGACAAGCAGCGTTCACTGAAGACTATCGCAAGATTGTCTCAATACCCGGTAGGG
>JBLNFC010000180.1:0-3670 GCA_050263355.1 Acidobacteriota bacterium | reverse complement strand
CAGTAGTTCGCTTTAGACCCTCGCCGACCTCTCAAACCGTCGCTACCTTGCGGTAACGTCAGTGCGATCTGACGCTCGGGCTCCGGGCTTGCCGCCAACTGGATAAACTTGCTTAACGCCTCAGGACTCTATCTTGCCTTCAACAATTTTTCTTGTTCTCCTCGACCAGCACTTTGCTATAGACCCTTGCTGACCCTCCCTTCATTCCTTGCGGTCTGAAAGGGTGATCTCGCTTGAGCCCCGGACGCTGCACCAACCGGGAAAACTTCAGAAGTTGTCAAAGAACGAGTGTGTTTTTACTCCTTCTACTTTTAGAGTCAAACAAAAACGTAAGCTTTTATGTGGTTTGAAATCAATCGAGTGCAGCTCGTCCACAAGGGGGTGACCAGAATTGGTGCAGTGATTTCAAGGCGCGAGCACGAAAGGGGTTGATGGATGCGACATTTCGAAGAAGTGTCATGAAGATTGCCGCAATTTTGGCTGGAGGGATGCGATGTGCAGTGTGGAAAAGGCGGCAGAATGCAGGAGGGGAGCGGGTTAGGGAGCGGAGCTTCGCTCCGCCGGACGGACGGGGGCGTCCGTCCCTACGTGATTTATGTTGGTCTCATTCGTTCGTCCGCACGTGGTTTTTGGAGTTGCGATGTTGGGTGCTCCTGGTGGGTGGGGCTGAGAATGCTATTTGCGTTTTAACGCTTTCTTGGGTGGGCGGATTCGGTGCTCGTGGTCGAGATCGTAGTAGCCGCGCGGCGGGTGGTCGGAACGCGCACCGGGAATGGCGGTCTCATTCGCCGAACGCCTGACGGATTGCGAGGCGGATGCGGCGGCGAATCCGGAGGGCGTGGTGAAGACGGCTTCGTCGAACTGGGTTCCGGAATTAGCTCGCGCGGAAACGAAGATTGGAAACGCCTTCCCTCCCGCAAAGACGGTCGACATGTAGTCGCCGACCATCAAACCGGCGAAAGTGTTGGGAAGCCACGAGAGGGTCATAGGACCGGCAAGCAGGGTGGGCGTATTCCATGTGGTGCCGCCGTCGTTGGAGGAGATGAAACTCGCGTTCAGAGCGCAGGTGGCTGCGACGCAATTGGCGGTCGGATAGGAATAGTAAGTGAGGCCAAGGTGCGCGCTGTTGCCGGAGGTTGAAGGATCGATGCCCAGGCCAGGTAGAAAATGGTCGGCGGTGCTGGTTGTAGCGTCGATGGGGATGCGAACAGGGGCAGACCAGGCGATGCCGTCGGTGGACGTGCTCATGACCAAATCGTTGGAGACGCATGCGGTGCGAAAGCGGCAGTCCTCCCAGACGACGTAAACCTTGCCAGCGCCGTCCACGGCGGAAGAGGGCAGAGGATCGGTGCGCAGGCCGCCCGCGACTTGATGGTCGACGATTGAAGAAATCGTGGTTGATTGTGCCCAGGTGGCGCCGCCATCGGTGGAGATGAAGGCGAGCATGGAGCCAGCGATGCCCTCGATGGGAACCACCACGGTGCCGTTCGGCTGGACTTGCGGGACTCCGCCGATGCCACTGGCGGAATCGGCGCTATTGAGGGCAGGTTTCCAGGTAAGACCGCCGTCAATAGAGGTGCTTATCCAGATGAGAGCCTTGTTGCCGGGATCGTCCCACTCAATGTAGCAATGGCCGAAAAATGGGCTGGTTGAAGTGTTGTCGCAGACGATCCAGTTCTTGTCCGCGTCGGGCGTGGAACTCACAAGAATGGGATTGGCCCAATGAAGGCCATCGGTCGACCGGCTGACCCCAACTTTTCCTTTGGCGATCAATAAAGAAGAGATCATCCAGACATTGTGAGCCCCGTCGAAGGCGACGGAGGGGTCACTGATCGCGCCCCACGTGCCTCCCTGAAAGACGGTTGTGCCGGGCAGCAGTCCGCTGGTCCACGTCTTGCCGGCATTGGTGGACGTGGCGAAGCCGATGTCGGAGGCACCACCGCCGAAGATGCGGCCCACCTGAAAGGCAGTCACGATGGTTGAGCCGAAGGCAAACGCACCAGGCTCAACTTCGGTGGCGTGCTGGCTCCCGGGATTGGTGAACGCGTCGGTGCTCAGGCGTACCTCGGGTATTTCAGGGATGGGCGGCGGGGTGATGCTCGGCGGAGAGGAGTGACTCGATCCGCAACCGGGAAGAAACAAAGAGAGGCCGATAAGCACAGCAAGGGCTAGAGAAGATCGCGTTGCGAAATCTGTAACGCGCATGACGCTTGCGTAGAGTTTAAGGATCTTGCAAGAGTTGGCATGTTGTTCATGCATTAAGACATCACCATGGCTTAGAACCTAGCGGAGCTTTCGCTCCGCCTGGACGGGTCGGAGACCCGTCCCTACGTGTGCATTGCAGACCCGTCCCTACGTGTGCGACGTCTAGTTTGGATGCAGAGCAGTGTCTCTGTCGAGTTACTTACTCGCGACCGTGGCGAATCTTACAATTCCCGCATGGAGGATCGTTTATGGCGGTCTATGGCGGCACATCGGGCAAAGTGATCGACGTGGGCGGCAACCCGCTTATTAAATTGATTGGAGCGGGGTTCGTCGTTCTGATCGCCATCATCTTTCTGTTTAACTCGGTTATCAAGGTGCCGACTGGTTCTGTAACGGTGCTCACGTTATTCGGGCGGGTCACGGGAGAGGTTCTGCCGGAAGGCATTCACGTCATCAATCCGCTGAAGTCGGCCAATGACCTCTCTATCCAGACGCAGGAGATTAAAGAATCGGCGAGCGTGCCGTCCGCCGAAGGCCTTGTTTTAAGCCTGGACACATCGCTGATTTATCACTTGAATCCGGAAAAAGCTGCCGACGTATATCAAAAAGTTGGACTGAGATACATGGATGTGCTGATCGAGCCGAACCTGCGCGCTGCAATTCGTGAGGCTACAGCCTCGCACACAGCGAATGCCTTATATAGCGGAGAGCGCGAGCTGGTAGCAAAACAGATTCGCGACCAGCTCACAACTCTGCTGGGCCAGCGCGGCATTCTGGTGGAGAGCATCTTGCTGCGCGACATCCAACTGCCGCAAACCCTGAAGACTTCCATCGAAACCAAGCAGCAGGCCGAGCAAGAGGCCCTGGCAATGAACTTCCGCCTGCAGAAAGAGAAGCAGGAGGCGGAGCGCAAACGGATCGAGGCCGGGGGTATCCGCGATTTCCAGCAGATCGTGGCCCAGGGTATCAGCACGCAATTGCTGGAGTGGAAAGGAATTGAAGCCACGGAGAACCTGGCCAAGAGCGCGAATGCAAAGGTAGTGGTGATCGGAAACAGCAAAGGGTTACCGCTGATTTTAGGACAGTGAATTCAACTGCAATCGGCATCGGCTGCTAGGATAGCCGGGTGGCATCGCCTTTGCTGGATGTGCGAAACCTGCGCGTCGAGTTTCCCGCTCGGGAAAGAAATCTCGATACACCGAGCCGAAGCGTTCTGGCGGTTCGCGACTTAAGTTTCACAATTGCGCCAAGAGAAGTTCTGGGTTTGGTTGGCGAGTCGGGATCGGGCAAGTCAGTGACGTCGCTGGCCCTCATGCGCTTACTGCCTCCCCAGGCACGCTCATCGGGAGAGGTTCTTTTCAACGCTGGCGGCGGTGCACCGCGCAACCTTTTGGACAGCTCAGAAAGTGAGATCAGGTCGGTTCGTGGGTCCCAGATCAGCATGATCTTCCAGGAGCCCATGACC
>JBLNFC010000179.1:0-3961 GCA_050263355.1 Acidobacteriota bacterium | reverse complement strand
CAGCATTCTCGGCATGCTTGATGATGGTTGGATAGGTGATTTTTTCTTTCTTGATCAGCCCGTGCACCAATTCGATCGTAAAAGGCGCGCAGAGTTGAGCCGAAGATACATCGGCTTCGTGTTTCAGAAGTATCACCTGCTCGACCACCTGACGGTGCAGGAGAATATTGACGTGCCGCTCTCGTATAGAGATGTGCCCCGGGCCGAGCGTGCGGCCATTGTGGGCGACATACTCGACCGATTTCAGATCGTCGGGAAGAAAGATCTTTTTCCGAACCAGTTGTCCGGTGGACAACAGCAATTGGTAGGCATTGCACGAGCTGTAGCTGGAAATCCGCGCATCATTCTGGCCGATGAGCCGACCGGCAATCTTCATTCCAGCCAAGCGAAAGAGATTATGGAACTCTTCCGACGTCTCAACCAGGACGGTACCAGCATCATTCAAGTCACGCACTCGGAGGACAATGCGGCTTATGGAGATCGTGTGATTCAACTTCGTGACGGCTGGGTAACGAGCGACACCCCAGTGCGGCAGCACGCCGAAATTCAATCCTGAATGAATGCGCCTATGCCAATGACCAAAGCTCTCATCATTGTTGTTTCGGCGGTTGTACTGGGCCCCGTCCTGGTAAAGGGTCAAACAGCGGTAAAGCCTGCATCACATTTGCCGAATTTCTTTGCGCCCTATACCCCGGGCCAGGTTCCTGAACCACGAGTAGCGAATAGCGGCCGGCTTGACTCGCTGTTGCGAAATGGCAGGATCATGTTGTCGCTGGAGGACGCAATTGCGCTAGCGCTCGAGAACAACCTTGATCTTGCCATCGCCCGCTACAATCTTGCGATTGCCGATACCGACGTGTTGCGCGCCAAATCGGGTAACTCGGTACGCGGCGTAGCGACAGGCCTGGTGCAGGGGACGCCCGGTGGTGGCATTGGAGGTTTTGGCGCGGGCGCTCCGGGTGCTGGCGCAGGTGGAACTTCAGGAGGCGCAGGAGGCGCAGGCACTGGCGCTTCCGGCCTCGTACAATCGACGTTGGGTACTGGGGCTCCGCTGGAGTCGTACGATCCAATTCTCGTCGCGTCGATGAACATCGAACACAGTTCAGCGCCACAATCGAATATCGTTACTACGGGCGTGTCACGTTTTCAGCAGAACAGTGGCATCGCAAACTTCAGTTATTCCCAGGCATTTGCGACCGGTACGCAACTGATGCTGGACTTCAACAATTCGCGTGCTACCAATAATGCACTGTTCTCGACGTTAGTACCTGAAATCCGTTCCGACTTCCGGTTTACTTTTCGCCAGCACCTGCTGTCCGGGTTCGGTCTTGGACCGAATCTTCGTTTTGTCCATATAGCAAAAAATAACCGGGAGATTTCCGACGTCGCTTTCCGCAACCAAGTCGTGGCGACCGTCGTTCAGATAGAGAACATCTACTGGGACCTGGTGAGCGCTTTTGAGACTGTGCGCGTGAATGAGCAGTCGGTTGCCTTGGCGGAGAAGACGGTTTCAGACGACCGTGCACAGGTGAAGATCGGCAATCTCGCACCTATCGAAGTCACACGCGCAGAAAGCGAGCTGGCGCAGCGCCGGGAGGATCTGCTAATCGCGCAAACGCAACTACAGTTGCAACAATTGCTCATGAAGAATGCGATTACCCGCAACCTGTCAGACCGCGTGCTCGCATCGGCTCCAGTGATTCCGACGAACCTGGTTGCACTGCCGGCGCAGGAGCCGGTAGTGCCAGTGGAGGACCTGATTCAGGATGCGTTTGTGCATCGGCCGGAGTTGGTGCAGACGCGCATCGACCTTACGAACAGGGACATCAGCCGCAAGGGTGCGCGCAACGCGCTGCTTCCGACGGTGGATTTTGTTGCCTGGTACGGAGGGTCAGGACTGGCGGGCGTGCAAAATCCGTTGAATACCGAGGTCCCACCCTTGTCGATTCCGACGACGGGATTTACTAATGCTTTCACGCAGCTCGTGCATACCGATTTCCCCGACTATGCCGTTGGTTTGAGTGTGAACCTGCCGATTCGAAACCGCGGTGCACAGGCTGACCAGGTCCGGTCGGAATTGGAATACCGACAGGCGCAGATGCGCTCACTCCAGCTGCAGAATCAAGTTGGGATCGAGGTGCGCAACGCGCAGTTCGCCGTGGAACAGAATCGTGCGCGGGTAGACACGGCGCGGCAGGCTCGCGATCTTGCGAGCCAGACTTTTGACATCGAACGCAAGCGTTTTGCCTTGGGGGCTTCCACCAGCAACGATGTCCTGCATCGGCAGCGCGATTTGGCGCAGGCTGAGTCCACTCTTGTGAACGCCATGTCTGCGTACGCTAAATCACGCGTGGAACTGGATCGCTCGACAGGCAGTTTACTGTCGCGCTATGGCATCGTGCTTGATGAGGCGGAGAGCGGAAATGTAAACACTCTGCCCACTGTTCCTGACGTGCAGCGACAGGTGACCGAGAGCCAGTAAGACGATGATTGGGATAGATGCAGAATACAACCAAGCCGCTAAGCTGATGTCTACGCTCCCTGCAGCTGCACGCGTTCTCATTGCCGATGATCAAGGCGACGTTCGTGAAGCCCTGCGCCTGCTTTTGAAGGCTGAAGGCTATGCGACGGTCACGGCCGCAAACCCCGCCGCAGTACTGGAAGCAGTGCAGACTCACGAATTCGATGTTCTGCTCATCGATCTAAATTACGCGCGCGATACGACGTCGGGAGAAGAAGGACTTGACCTACTTACGCGGCTGCAGGGGATCGACAGTACGATGCCTGTAGTCGTCATGACAGCTTGGGCCAGCGTCGAACTCGCGGTTGAAGCAATGCGCCGCGGCGCCCGGGATTTCGTGCAGAAGCCTTGGGACAACGCAAGACTGCTCACGATTCTGCGAACTCAGGTCCAGTTGAGTCAGGCATTACGGCATGCCCAGCGGCTTGAGGCCGAAAACCGCTTGCTCCGGGGAGCCGTCGCTAACCGACCGGTTCTGATCGCTGACTCAGCCGCAATGCAGCCGGTCTTGCACTTGATTGGCAAGGTCGGACCATCCGATGCAAACGTTCTCATCACTGGCGAGCACGGCACCGGGAAGGAGGTGGTAGCTCAAACGTTGTATGCGGTATCGCCTCGAACCTCGTGTTCTTTCGTTGCGGTGAATACAGGCGGGCTCGCTGAAGGGACTTTCGAGAGTGAGCTGTTCGGTCACGTTAAGGGGGCCTTCACCGATGCACGCGCGGACCGAGTTGGCCGCTTCGAGATGGCTGATGGCGGCACCATCTTTCTGGACGAGATCGCCAATGTCCCGCTCCAGCAGCAAGCGAAGCTTTTGCGCGTACTCCAGTCCGGGGAAATAGAACGTGTCGGCTCGTCGCGTACAAATCGCGTGGACGTGCGGGTGATCTCGGCGACCAACGCAGACCTGCCGGCGGAGGTAGCCGCCGGACGGTTTCGTGAGGATCTTCTGTTTCGCCTGAATACGGTCGAGATCCACATTCCCGCACTGCGCGACAGGCGCGAGGATATCCCTCTGCTCGCAATGCACTTTCTGGGGCAGTACGCTGCCCGCTATCGCAAGCCCGTGAGTGGATTCCACCCGGCCGCCCTGACGTCTTTGCTGCAGCACTCATGGCCGGGCAACGTGCGTGAACTGGATCATGCAGTAGAACGCGCGGTATTGCTGGCCTCCGGGAATCAGGTGAACGCCAGCGATCTGGCATTGCAATCCCCTCGCGATGGTGCGCTCCGTTTAGACGAAATGAGTCTCGAAGACGTCGAGGCGCTTCTCATTCGCAAGGCGCTGGCACGCCATAGTGGTAACATTTCGCAGGCGGCGGAAGCACTCGGACTGAGCCGTAGTGCACTTTACCGGCGTCTCGAGAAGTATGGCCTCTCCTGAACGGCTCTCCCGTGCACCGCGGCTTCTGCGGTATCAACTCAGCCATGAAAACCGCG
>JBLNFC010000178.1:0-9520 GCA_050263355.1 Acidobacteriota bacterium | reverse complement strand
ATGGGAAGAAAACTGGGAGCAGACTACTCGAAGACCGCAACGCTGTCGTTTACTGCCGCAAGCAACAATTTCGAGTTAGCGATTGCTGTCGCCGTGGGAGTTTTCGGAATCGCTTCGGGCGCAGCCTTTGCCGCTGTCATTGGGCCATTAGTGGAAGTTCCTGCCCTGATTGCGCTGGTAAATGTCGCTCTCTTTTTCCAGCCCCGCTACTTTGGAGAGAGTGTCTCAGGCAAAGCGATACTGCCCATCTACGATCCAGTGCCCAGGACTTGATCAGCTAAGAAGCCATGCTAGTGGCACATGGCTTCCAACTCGGTGATCGGCACAGGTGCGTGCTGCGGCATCTGCAGGTGCTTGGCTACGATCATCTGCTCCAAAAGCGTCCCGCCTTCCGTCAGTACGACATCCGGATCGCTCTTGTAAGCCTCGTCACTCTCCGCTTCCGGCAACGTGATCAGCTTGTATCCGCGCTGTTTCAGTAACTCCATTAGGCGCGGCAGCATGACGGTTTCGAAGGCTCCCACGTGTAGCAGTAAGACGTGCTTGATGTCTCGACCATAGACAAGTTTCGCTAGTTTTGGGTCCAGATCGAGGAACTCCGAAGCTGTATCTACGTACATCTTCTTGAGTTGCTCGATTGACTTGTCATCTTTTTTCTCCACGCATCGCGCATAAGGATCGTTCCATGCCCAGTCCTGGAAGTCGAGCGTGACTTGCGCAATCCGGTAGCCGTGATTCTTCAAGTAAGCTCGGACTTCGCGCCTCTTCTCAACCGTGTCGCCCTCATCGAGAAATGGATAGCGCAACCAATGCCAATCCTTCCCGTCCATCAGCGATTTTAGCTCCGCTTCATTTTTCTCAATGTTCTGCTCAAAATCCTTCGCACTAATTTTATTGAGGCTCGGGTGCGTATAGGTATGATTGCCAAGCGGAAATCCTGCTGCCCTCCACAGCTTCAGTACCTCCAGGTCCGCCGGCGCCTGTTCCAGCTTCCCCGCATTGATAAAGCCGTAGACTTGCGGCGCGTGCGCTGCCTTCAGGTCTTTGAGAATCGACTTTATGATCTCCACCCGGCTCAATCCTTCCGGCACCGGCCCGTGCGCCGGCAGATCATCAAACGTCAAGGCAACTTCCTGTGCCGAAAGCGTCACGGTCAACGCTAATGCGAACGAGAACAGCACCAACCACCACAGCAGTCGTTTCATGAGACTCCTCGGAGTTGCAGTATGAAACACAGTTTCATGGGTTCCGCTAGCCGTTCCCGGAGACCTTTTCGCGCACTAGGTCTTCCACGTCGCCGATCTTCTCACCGAGCAGATTCAGCTTCCGAGCCAAACCCTGGATGTCGGCTGCAGCCCGGCGGTTCACATCAAAATCAAGCTCGCCGCGTAGTCTATCCTTCGTATCTTGCCGATTTTGGCTCATCATGATCACCGGCGCCTGAATGGCGGCAAGCATTGAAAGGAAGAGGTTAAGCAGGATAAACGGATAAGGGTCCCACGCCCTTCTACCTAACGACGTATTCACGAGAGTATAAATACTGAGTATCACTGCGAAAGTGATGATGAACGTCCACGAGCCGCCGAAGCGAGCAACGGTATCGGCGATCCTCTCGCCGAAGGTGGCATCCGCTTCGATAATCTCGTTCGGGTGACGATTTGCTCTGACTCGGACCAACTGCTGTGAGGCATGAAACTGTTTCCCGAGCACCGAAAGCATGTCCATTCCGGCCATGGGCTTGCGTTCTAATAAAACCGAAATGTCGTGCCGATCCACTTCCAGACAGATCGTCTCCTCCACCGCCGTTGCATCTGTCTGGTGAGGAGTCTGATCCAGCATGGAGGCAAAGCCGAAAAACTCGCCGTAGGATGGCTCATCGACAATTACCTCCTGATGATCCTGATCAACCGTCGTGATTCTCACCCTTCCGGAAACCATGACGTAGGCGCGTCCGCCCGGATCGCCGATCTTGTAAATGCGTTGTCGCGGTGCGAACTTCTTAACTTCTACTTGCCCCGCCAGAACCGCCGTCTCTTCATCGTCCAGCAGCGCAAAAAGAGGAACATGCTTCAAAGTCTCAGGGCTGCACGGCATCGCTCACCTCTCGCTGGAAGGAATCGGTCGTCACGAAATACAAAGAGGATTGCACAAGAATGCCGAAGCAACAACCGCCAGACAGTCAGGAGGCGCGCGTAGGGCAGACCGTCAGATGTACACTGCGCGACTAAATCTTCGCGAATATCCGCTTTCGCCAGAACAGCCATAGGAGAAACCAGCAGAACGATAGCGCAAATAGCGAATAGACCAGCGAAGCGTTGGCTACACTCAACCCCGACGTTTGCAGGTAACCCTGGGCCGTTTCATGCCAATTCAGGCGGTTCCCAGCTGGGCCCATTGCGGTAAAGGTATATCCCGACCCATACACGAGTGAGTCTGCCACGAACCCCAAAATCGCGTTCATTCCGAAAACAAGAAACGGCATCGTCCAGAGGCGACGCCATTTCTTGATTTCTAACGTCCAGTAGAGAAGAGCAAGGAACATCAGCGCAAACCCACCCGTGAGCAACACGAATGAACTGGTCCAGAGATTTTTGTTAATAGGAAACCACGCATCCCAGAGCAGTCCGGCTATGACAGCGCCAGCTCCCACGGCCAGCATAGCCCCAGCCTTCATGCGATCTGTTCTTTGCGATCGCAGCCATTGCCCGGTCAATACTCCCAGGAGAACGGTCCCAATTGCCGGAAGGTTGCTGATGATCCCCTCGGGATCGCGCATACCGTTGTACAAGCGGCCGGGAAAGAGCGTGCGGTCGAGCCAGGCCACAAGATTGCGTTCCGGATCCATGAATGGAATGTCGCGTCCAGGAACGCCGAAACCGGGCACAGGGAGGAAGCGCAGAATCGCCCAGTAGCCCAGGAGGCAGGCAGCCAGCGCAACAATCTGCCAGCGTGCATTCGACCAGAGCACGAGAATAGCGGAAACAAAATAGCAGACCGCAATCCGCTGCAATACGCCTTCCATGCGCCAGGTATGAAGATCGAGACCGTAGATTGGCATTGCGTTAACAAAAATACCCAGCGCGATCAGGATCAAGGTTCTTTTGAACGCGTGCCCCAGGATGTGGCTTCGCGTTTCTCCACGCTGTAGGCGTGCCGAGAAAGAGAACACCATCGAAATGCCCACCAGAAACATGAAAGACGGAAAGATGAAATCGGCGGGGGTCCATCCATTCCAGACAGCATGCTTGATAGGCCAGTAGGCGCCCTCGTCACTCCCAGGGTTATCCACCAGGATCATTCCCGCCACGGCAAGCCCGCGGTAAACGTCAACGCTGGTCAGGCGCGCGAGCTTCGGCTGTCTGAACTGCGTGCTCGGTATCTCCGCGCGCGCGGTCAACGATTGGGTGCTCATGATTGGGATCACTATAGTCGCGTTCTCCGGTGGCGTCACGCGGCAAGCATGCCCTCCCACCTGATGAAATCCATCTTGGGAGCCGCGGCGCATGAGTTCACGGCTGTTTTCAACAGCTACATGAATCTGCCACATTCTTCCATTCTGTGAAAACAGGAAATTTATCTCGAACAAGATTCGCTCTGCTCCGCTTATCATTCCGCCGGAGACACGAATGATGTCGGAGATTACTTGTGGCAGGATCGCTTTTCGGAATTTATACCTGGCGCGATTCTTCCTTGCAGCGTTGCTGGTGCTTTGTGGGAGCATTGCCTCCGCTCAGGCTACGGTCGATGTTGCGACCGTCCACGTGGATGTCACTCCCCGCCATGTTCTGAACTCCTTCGATCCTGACAGCGCTTTGGGGAGTTCCATCGACGTCCTTTCTCGTAAAGATATCGACTACGTTTTTTCGCCTCATATCATTCAGGAATCTCTCGCGGCCGGCTGGGGGCCCATCAGTTATCGCAACAACACTGAGCTTCGGATGGCTGCCTGGCATTGGACTGAGAACGGTTCCTGGAGCGATGCCGCCCATAGGAGTGGATATTTCACCGGAAGCACCGACTTGAAAGATCCTATCCGGTACATCCTCGCCTATGCTCTGCCGCATCGCGGATTCTCGACCAGCGGCGACCGCCCCGTACAGGGGCCGAACTTGAGTTATTGGAAAAGCAATCCGTACCTGACCAGCAAGTTTACAGGCGAGACTGACTTACTTCATCCCCAGTGGGTCGTAGTTGATCTCAAAACAGAAAAGCCGGTGAATGCGATCCGCATTGGCTGGGAAAATCCCTACGCTACGACTTACCAGGTGGAATATTGGGCGGGAAAAAATGCGCTCGACTTCGACGGCGGTCCAAAAGGCGAATGGAAGGTCTTTCCCGCCGGGCAAATTGGTAATGGTAAAGGCGGCCCTACTACACTCAAGCTTGCTGATGCTCCCGTTTCCACGCGTTACCTTCGGGTTCTGATGACAGTTTCCTCGAACACCTGCGATGAACATGGAGCCGAGGACGTCCGCAATTGCGTGGGATACGCCATTCGCGACATTCGCGCCGGCACCGTTGACCAAAGCGCATCTTTCGCCGAAATTCAAAAGACCTTCGACGACGGTGCGACCACGTACACTTCTTCGTCAATTGACCCCTGGCACTCGGCTGGTGACGTGAACGCTACCGGCGCTTACCAGCACGTGGGCTTTGACCTTTTCTATACCAGCGGCATCACGAACAATCTTCCCGCCATGATTCCGGTGACGATGCTTTACGGCACGCCGGAAGATGCCGCTGCCCAGATCGCTTACATCCAAAAGCGCGGATATCCTATCGGCTACATCGAAATGGGCGAAGAGCCTGACGGCAAGCACGCTATGCCGGAAGATTACGCTGCACTTTATTTACAGTGGGCGACCGCGATTCACAAAGTTGATCCCAAGCTTAAACTCGGCGGGCCCATTTTCGAGGGTGTCAACGAAGACATCACTCTCTGGCCCGACGCACAGGGTCGAGTCTCATGGATGGGTCGCTTTGTCGATTACTTAAAGGCACACAATAGAATCGGCGACTTAGCGTTTGTTTCCTTTGAGCATTATCCATTCGAGCCCTGCGACATCACGTGGAAATCTCTCTACGTGGAGCCGCAACTCACAAAACACATCCTGCAAGTCTGGCGTAAGGACGGTGTTCCGCAAAACGTTCCGCTGATGATTACGGAAGATCATTTGGCGGCCAATCTAACGGGACCTATGAGTACAATCTTTTCCGGACTGTGGCTGGCGGACAATGTCGGTTCGTTTTTCGAAGGCGGCGGTGCCCTCTTTACTCACTCTCCGATTCAGCCCCAACCGCTGCAGAACAGCTGCCTGGGATGGGCCAGCTGGTCTAATTTTGTTTCCGACGAAGAGTACAACATCAATGGCTATACCGCCCTATTCTTCGCAGCGCAGATCATTAACCGTGAGTGGGTCCAACATCGCTCCGGACTACACCAGATGTTTCCTTCTACGCTCGATGTAAAAGACGCGGATGGAAATCAGCTGGTTACGGCCTACTCGGTGCGCCGCCCCGATGGGCATTGGTCCATCATGCTCGTCAATCGTGACGAGTCGAACCCACACGCGGTGCGAGTCTCGTTTGAAGAAACAGCACGGAAGCGGCAATCGTTTTTTTCCGGACTGGTTACCCTAATCACCTTTGGCAGCGAGCAGTACGTCTGGAAGAACGACGGGCCCAACAGTCATGCCGATCCGAACAATCCTCCTGTCGCAAGCTGGGTCCAGGGCAGCCCACAGGCGACCTTCGTCCTGCCAAAAGCGTCGATAACGGTATTACGCGGCAAAGTAGCGGGAATCGGCGATTAGGTTCTGAGCCGCTGGTCGGAGTGATTTGTGCTTCTCGGGGTAAAGCAAGGGAGGCCGACCCCAGCCCCGCGCCTACGTCGCCCAGTTCAGAGCCTTCCTGCCCAAAATCCTTCTGTTGACGCCACGGCTGGCCGGATGTAGCTTTCCCCCGCCGGATATCGTGGCAAACAAGGAGGCTGCTATGCAGCGTAGGAATCTATGGGCGTCGGTCGTATTCGTGTCGTTCGTAGCATTACTTGCAAGCTATGCGCAGCAAGCACAAGAAGACTATCTCGATGTGTTCACGGTGCAGGTAAAACCGGAAAAGCGTGTGGAATTCGACAGCATCGCCAAGAAGATGGTCGCAGCTAACCGCCAGAACAATGGGGATGCATGGATCACCATGGAAACCGTCTATGGACCCAGCGACCGCGTCACCTTCCTCAGCACACGGCACAGTTACGCCGAGATCGAAAAGGCTTCTGGACAATTTTTTGGTGCGATCCAGAAAACTTATGGCAAGGCGGCCACCGACAAACTATTTCAGGACTTCAGCCAGTGCATAGTGAGTTCTCGCGGCGAACTTCGCCGTCGTCGCTGGGATCTAGGCAGTAGTCGCCCCAGCGATGCTGCCGCACTTGCCAAACTAGTTGGGGAGTCTCGCTGGTTGCGGACGACCGTGGTTCACGTGCGTCCAGGGCAGGTCGCGGCGTTTGAGGGCCTGCTTCAAGACATCAAACCCGCTCGCGAGAAGGATGCTTCGTCTCCTCCCATCCTGGTCTCCCAGGCTGTGGCTGGGCAAGAAGGCACAGTATTTTACGTAACCACGCTCCAGAGCTCTATGGCTGGCTTCGATGGAATTCCTCCTCTTCAGAAGGTTTTAGGCGAGGAAGGCTACGCAAAATTCTTGAAGAGCAATATCGATACCGTCGCAGACTCCGAGACAATCATCAGCCGTTTCTTGCCAGCTCTCAGCAACGCTCCTCAAGAAATAGCCGCCGCCAGTCCTGACTACTGGACGCCGAAGGCAGACGCATCGGTGAATGCCAAGGCGAAAGCGGCGAAGTCGCCAGCAGTTAATGCCAGCGAGAAGACGAAGATGCCCGAGCAAAAGAAAGAACAGTAACAGGTCGCGATCATCTACCTGCTGGAGCTAAGAAAGGTGGCGGAAATTTCGCCACCTTTTCTTGACAGGTCTGGGGCCTGCAAACATTGCTGGCGTTTGGCCCAGTATCTCCCTATCCAAAGTGTTAGAAAACTAGTCGTTTAGCGTCTGCCCCGAAAATTGTGCAAAAACAATTGTGCGTTGACCCGCCCGGGTATATAGTACCGCTCCATCGGTTGGCAGCAGGGAGTGCCCGCTGTCCATTGCCACTGACTCGTCTGCTACGCGATTTCGGCCAATAACCTCAAAGCTTACTGCGGTCCTTTATGTTGCCCATGTCTACCCCCGAACGCCGCCAAACCCCTCGCACCGTGATGGAAAGGCTCGCTTACATCAACATCGAACCTAACAACGGTGGCATCGTCTTGAATGTCTCCGGTGATGGACTATGTTTTCACTCCATAGCGCCTGTCGAGCGCGAAGGGAAGCTGCGTTTTTCTCTCTTGGAGCAGAACCGCCGAATCGAGGCTGATGGCGAGCTGAAATGGATGGACCAAGCTCAAAAGGTTGGAGGTTTGAAATTTTCCATCCTGTCTGAGGAAGCGCAGGACCAGATCGAAGACTGGATCAGTGAACCCTCCACTCCGCTAGCGACGACTGAGGCCCATGGCCCGTCAGCGCAATGGCCTAGTTCATTGCCCAGGAGGACCGCAGTCATTCCCGGAACTGCTGCGGGGCCCGCTGCCGCACTCGCTTCTTCGCCGGCAACGAAGACAACACGATCCCTGAGCGGATTTTCCGGCGGCCTGATGCTAGGGCTCTCCATAGCCGCTGTGATTACTATCGGATTTCTGGTTCACAACAATCGCACTCGGCTTGGCGAGTCGCTCATCCGTATAGGACAAGTGCTAGCTTCAAAGCCTGAAGGACAACTTTCGACGTCGGTGCCGCGGCAGTATCACGTAGAGGATCAAAGAGCATCGCAGTTTCCGGCAGCATCCAATCCCGCCGCAAGTCCGACCACGGCTACACCTGTCGCCCCGGCGAAGGCTGCTGCCGCCCAGCAGAAGGTGGCTGCAGAGGAAACGCGTTTGAAGGCGGAATCTCCCGAAGTGAAGCCTTTTTCGCGACGGCCCAGTGAGGCCATCTCTGTGGGCACGGGTTCGAGGTCTGCCGCGTTGCCGGGCGTGATCGCCCCTCCGTTACTCCCGTCCCAAAACGGTGGTTCCCGGCTGCTCGGCTTGCTGTCCGAGAAACCTACTCCTCTTCCGCGACTGGACACATCAAGCGCGGCGAATGTTCAGGCGGTTGACTCAGGAACCAACACCAGCGGTACGGCGCGAATGTACTTTGAAGTGGGCAAGTTTAAAGAGCAACTCTGGGCTCGCAAGGCGACAGACGAGCTAAGCCATCTAGGGTTTCCTGCTTCGATCGCGAAGAAAAGCGGCATTTTGAAGAAGTCTTATTACGTCTTGGTGGGACCCTATCTCGACCGCAAGGAAGCCGAAGCCGTTCACAATAATCTGGCCTCCCGCGGCTTCAAACCTCGGCCCTTTGAACGCGGTTCGCGTACTTTCATGTTGAGTTCCCCTGTCCGACTTAACGGAACCGAGATGCCACTCGGCGAATTTGTCATTCGTTGGGAGTCCTACGTCCCGGATGCCAAAGTCAAATTCTTGCAAAACGATGATCTCGTGGTAACAGCGGACGGCAGGTGGGTGGACCGGGGTGTCAAGAACGAGCGAAATGCCTTTGTTTACCAGAAGAGGGGCGACGGCTCCCGGAATCTACTTGAAATCCGATTTGCGGGAATGAGCAGGGTGCTGGTCTTCTCAAATCCTTCCTGACGCTTCTAAGTTCATGGGTTGAAAGGAACGCTGTAGTGCGACGCGATGACCTGCCATCGACCGCCGGTATTCATCCAGACATCTGTCAGACGATCCCGGTATTCGTACGGCTTCCCTTTGGATTCTCCTTTTTCGTGGTACGCACCCGTTACTACGGCAACGCTGCCGTGTAAACGCACCCTGAGATCACTTAGCTCCGCCAGTTGCACGTGCACAGCAGTATCGGCGCTGTGAGTTATATATCCGGCTTTACCGTAGGTATTGCCGTCCTCGACCGTGATGACAAACTCCTCTGCCAGCAGCGACGAGAGAATATTGATGTCGCGTAACCGGTAGGCTTCCGTCCATTTCTTCTCCAGTGCGAGAACCTTGGCGCCCTCGGCCGATTTGTCCTGTGCAAAGGAGAGCAGCGCCAGCGAACAAAAAACACAGACCATGAGCGTAGGACGAATGCGCATACACCTTTGTTGCATTCCTTGAACTCGATGCCAAGTCACGAGAGAGGGACCCTCACCGGTATTAGACATGCCCCCAGGCGCCATGATGACTTCAGTCCGCCTGTTGGGTGATGTTCAGGAGCACGCCCACGCAAAGCAGGGTTACGAAGAGCGACGATCCTCCATAAGACACCAAGGGCAGAGGTATGCCTTTGGTCGGCATGAGGCCCAGAACTACACTCATATTGATGAAGGCCTGAAGCACCACCATGCTGGTGATCCCAACCGCCAGGTAGCGTCCAAAAATATCTTCCGTCTTCACCGCCGTTCTTAGGCCAC
>JBLNFC010000177.1:0-10582 GCA_050263355.1 Acidobacteriota bacterium | reverse complement strand
GCTACGAAGTGCTGAACGTCTCGCACCCCGAATCTCATGTTCCCCGTTACCGGGCGAGAGTTGACACCAGCCAACCGGGATATATGATCCCGATCCGGTTGTCGTGGCTTCGCAGGGCTCGTCCCTCAGCCACTCTTCATGAAATCCAGGTCTGCTCGTGAGAGCAAACTTGTCCCAATGATCGTACTGGTCACAAGGGAGTGTGTCAATACGAGGGAGTCGAAGGACGCAATTAGAA
The DNA here is from genome assembly GCA_050263355.1 of Acidobacteriota bacterium. GTDB lineage: Bacteria > Acidobacteriota > Terriglobia > Terriglobales > Acidobacteriaceae > Gp1-AA122. Next base: position 10,344 of record JBLNFC010000177.1, on the reverse strand, counting down.
ATTTTGATACACGGGTTCGGATTTTGTGATGCCTTGCGAGCCGCACGTTAGTTGCTGGCGTCGCTCTGCAAAGCCCTAGGATGAAACCGCCTGAGGAATGGCGCGTACGCCGGAGCGCCGCAATTCGAAGTGCAAAACCCAGGCGCGCGCGGCATTGGGGGCGAACTTCCACTTGCGAGCTGCTTCCATGGTTTTGCGCGCGAAATAATCGCTCGGCCCCCGCCGCTCAAAACGCGCGTCGGACACGGCGCCCGTCGAGTCAACGCTCACACGTACGCTAATCTTGATCGTGCCTTCAATGGTATTTCTCGCGCCCCGCGAAATGTCGGGCATGACTTGTTCGACAATCGCCGGGTTGCCGCCGCCAGCCTCTGGGGGCGCTGCGCTGCCGCCATTACCCGGTTGAGAGCTGTCCGTGGTTGATGCCGGGCGATTAGGGTTCCCCGTAGCGGTCCGCGTATCGGACGCGCCTCGGGTTTGCTGGACGCCAGCAGCCGTGGTTGCGGCTGGTGTTGTGCTTTGCGGCGAGCGACGGAGGAACTTCAGAAGGATAAGAATGGCGACCAGGACCACCACCACGACCACCACCGGCCGCAATCTTCTCTTCGGCAACTCCTCTGCATCGACAGCTTCGCTGGCCACCGGAGCCGGTCTGGATGCCGGCTTGCGCTCTTTCTCCGGCCACAGGCGTTGTTGGATTTGATCCATCGTCAATCGTTCGCGAGGATCGCGCCGCAAACATTGAGCTGCGATTTCACGAAAGGGCATTGGCATTGTTTGCGGAAGCAGCAACTCGCCGTGGGCCGCCTCGCGCATGGCGGGACGTTGCGTGAGAACCTCGACTAAGGTCATGCCGAGCGACCACATGTCCGATGCAGCCGTCTGACCCAATTCTTTCGATTCGGGCGCATCGTAGATGCCGAGTTCGTTTGAGCTTTTGACCTTTTTGCCTGCAGCGGAAATGCTGTCGCTTGAGAGCTTCAGCTGATCGTTCACTGCCATTATGTTGGCAGGTTTTATATGTCCATGGACCATGCCCTGGCTGTGAACATAGCGTAAGGCGGTTAACAGAGGCGGAAGCATATCCTGAACTTCCGTTACGGAAAGAGCTCTGCTGGGCAGAATTTCCGAGAGGTCTTCCTCCGCATACTGCATCACGACGTAGAAGTAGTTCTCATTGTCGAACTGGCAGCGTCCGGTTTCGAAAAGTTGCAACAAGTTGGGATGCGAGAGTCGCGCAGCGGCCTGCCACCTACCCAATTGATCTTCGGGCGCCGCAGATGCTGACACGAGCTTGATGGCAGCCTTCTTGGGCTGCGGCTTGCCGCGCTCGGTGAGAAATACCGCGCTGTGATCGGAGCCCCCGAGATACTGACGCAGAGGAAACTGTCCGTCAATGACCTGGCCTTCGCACTGCTTCCAAAATGTAAGGGTACTGCCCACTGCCATACCAACCCCCGGCGGTATTGTAAGCGAGTCGCAGGCATCGTGGGGCAAAGGGAGGGAATTTTTGATGGCAGCGGGGGTGGAGGACACAGGTGCGAAGTCGGACAGACTGCCGCGATCCGTGCGTAGCGCGACGGCTGCGAAAAGGTGGCAATGAGAGACGTACGAGCAACGGTCTTCGGTTCTCGCAGCCGAACCCAGCGTTGGTTTGAGTGCGGCGTTCACTTTTCACCAGCATTAGTCCGAATGACAGAATTGCATTGCTCCCTCTGAGGGTGTCTCATTGTCTTGCCGTTTGCGACGCGTTCAATTTCAATCCGAGTCCCGCCGCAAATTGATCTCAACTTCCCATCCCGGTCCGCTGTCTCTGGGATGCTTCCGATGTGTACCCTTGGGGCAGTACCCCCCTCCCCCCTGGTCTATGAAAACAATGGGGTTGCAGGCGCGTGGACACCAAAATCCTAGAGGAATAAGGACTTATACGGAAAATCTTGAGCGGCAAGGACTTAGGATGAAGCGCGCGACTTGGCATATATAAGCTAAGCTTTAGTATTGCTGTATAGCTAGGAGTAAAGTCAAGGGATTTACGCGAGAAATCGCGCAGTGCTTCCCGCAGCGGGAATAATTCTGCAGCTGAAAATCCTAGATATTTGTGAGCCGGTTCAGGGTGTAATACTTCGAAATTACCCTCTGTGCACTGATCCAAGCTTAGCGCGGAAAGAACAGGCGCCAGCTTAGGGTACGCGCAGCAGCCGTTCCGGGTGATGTCCCCCTCGACGTCGTGCGCAGCACGACCGGGTTTTGACTTCCCCTCCACCACCCCCAACTGAGCCGAGGGAACTGGCCGGAGAGGGATCACGTACCCTTAAGTGATGCGGCCACGAAGACCGTTACGCCTCGGCGTTCTCCTACTCCTCCTACTCCTCGGATACCTGGCGCTTTCGCTCCTCGCCGGAGCTTTCGTAACAGAAGGGACGCTCCATCCCGGTCGGCGCTCCCTGTCCACCAAGGACGAGATGCAAGCGCAGGGAATAGCCCGGAACAGTAATTCCGAGTTAACCGACGTTGCTATCACGGCCAGTGACGGAGCAAATCTGAGCGCCTGGAGCATCCGGCCTCGCAAACGCAACGGGAAGGCCGTAATTCTGCTACACGGCCTCAGCGACAACCGCCTGGGCATGATCGGCTATGCGGAACTGCTCCTGGAGCACGGCTTCAGCATTCTTATGCCTGACGCTCGGGCGCATGGAGCCAGTGGCGGCCAGCTTGCCAACTACGGTCTGCTGGAATCGGGCGACATCCGCCGCTGGTTCGACTGGCTCCAGCAGCAGCAGCACCCAAGTTGCATTTTTGGATTCGCAGAATCCATGGGGGCAGCGCAGCTCCTCCAGTCATTGCAAAGCGAACCGCACTTTTGCGCAGTTGCTGCCGAATCCCCCTTTTCGACTTTCCGGGAGATTGCCTATGACCGGGTCGGGCAGTTCTTCCACACTGGGCCGTGGCTCGGGCGGACAGTCCTACGTCCCGTTGTTGAGGTCGCCTTTGGCTACGCCAGATGGAAGTACAAGATGAACTTCGAGCAGGTTTCCCCGGAAAGGATCGTGGCGACGACCAAGGTTCCGGTGCTACTCATCCATGGGCAGAACGACAGCAACATTCCGATTCGTCATTCGCGCCGGATCGCAGCCGACAATCCAACCCTGGTCCTCTGGGAAGTACCCAACGCAGATCACTGCGGCGCAATCACGACCGCGCACCAAGAACTAGAGCGGAAGCTCACTGACTGGTTTGACAGTCACTCGAACTTCGCCAGCGTTTTCAAGTGCAGATTGCGACTCCCGTAGTAGCGCTTGAGTCGAGTGGGCACGTTGGTGCGGTAGCACCGCTGCGCTACCTGGACTGTGATCGCTGAACCTCTGGGCCACCCGCCGCATGTACTCTAATTTGTGATCTGAAACAAGGCGAACTAGCGCGGCGGTTGAGCATTCTTAGGCTGCGTATCGGCCCACAGTTGCGCCTCATCGTAGGCGGTCTTAAGCTGTGGGTCTGCTTTCCAGTCAGCGAAGAACTGCCGTAGTCCTTTTTCCTCGAAGAGATGCTCCAGGATTCCGTCGACTATCGCTCGCCTGATCGCTTCATCCCCAGCTCGGTACAGCTTCTCCATCCACTTCTTCCACCTCGTGAAGGATTTGCTGCTTCCACTGTCACTATCCCAAACCTTCAGCATGCATCCTTGGGCTTCCCAAGCCGCGCTATACCTCGTCAGTGTCCATTCACCTTTGGGATCGGTAAGTATGCAGAGCTCGAAGTACGGCATCAGCAGATTCTCAAGTTCCTCATCCGCTAGAGGCGGTTCGATTCTTTTCCTGAGTTTGTCACTTGTGACGATGTCATAGATTGCCCCTGCAAGCTCTGTGTCATCGCCGCTGATTCCTCCAAAGATGTCGGCTTTGGGAATCGCTCCTTCCCGCTCCTCGTCCTTCGCAATTGCAAATAGAAAATCTTTGTCCATTGAGCTCATCCTCAGATCGGAGCAAAAATCGGATCAGGAAAAATTACGGGGTCGGGCATAAACGGGGGAATGATCGGATCAATCGGAATCGGCATGAAGGTTGTTGGAGGATCAGGCTGCGGTGTGGGCTGCGGGTCTGGGAAGCCTTCATCCTTATCGCACTGTTTCTGGTCTTTCTTGCACTTCTTCTCGTAAATATTGAAGCAGCGAGCTAGTGCGTTCCAAAAGCCCGCGATCTCCTGACTGTGCCGACCGCCACCTCTGGGCCATCCCATAGTCCAGTCCCAACCCTGATGCGAATTGATCGTCCTCTCAAGCAACAAGATTTTTCCCCTTAACTGGCTGCAGGAGTCGGTCGGCCTGCAACGTGTACCCGCTCTCGGATTCTTCGGCCCCGCAGTCAATCCCCAGGGATCGATTTCGTTAACCGGCGAGTTGTCGACGTATGCATAAAAATCTGTTCCGCCACCGAAACGAAGCGGGTCCTCGGTGATGAATCGGCCAGTAGCGGGATCGAGATAACGAGCCCTATAGAAGTACAGCCCCGTCTCCGAGTCAAACTCGCGACCGGAATATCGGAAGGGATTGGTGAGAGTTCCACTGGACGCCGTCAGATTGCCGTAGCTGTCGTACGTGTAGGTATTGGCGAGTGCACCAGCGCTGTTGCTGAGCGACGTAACCGAACCTAGCGCCTCATCTGCCTGGTAGTGGCTTGTCGTGCCACCACGAGATTCTGATAGCGACGAATCGATATCACGGTCCTGCGTGTACCTGGCCAGCACATTACCGGTTGAATCAAGTTCTTCGAGGAGGTTGGGGCCATCCATAGAGGTAGTTCGTCGTAGTCGTCGTCCCACCCTGGGTAAGCGCCTTCTGCACTCTCCTGCCGAACGGATCATATTTGAACGTCACCGTCCCGGCCGTCCCCGGCAGCGCGACCTGGGTCAGCCGGTTTTCGAAGTCCCACGTGTATGTGGTCGTCCCTGCGGCTGTCGTCTTCGTCTTCGTGTTCCCGTTGTTGTCGTAGGTGTAGGTCGTCCCCGGGATCGAGGTCAGCTGATTTGACGAGTTGTAACTGTACGGCGACACGCCCACAGAGCTCAGCCTATTCCCCACCGAGTTCCTTCGACTCACTCTCATCGCTTCGCGACTCGAGTATCGCTCAGGACAGGCTCCCGTGTAGCTCTCTTTGGTTGTAGTCCCCTGCTTGGCCGTCAGCAGCTGGTAGATGTTGTCATAGGCATAGGTCAGGGTTGTACCCAGGCGCTTGTCGGTCCGCGTCTTGCGATTGCCTGCCAGATCCCCTCGGCTTCGCTCGGGGCAGGCTCCGGTGTAACTCACGCCATCCAGCGTCGTCGCCCCCAACTGGTGCAGCACCGATAGAAGGTTGGAGACGTTGTTGTAGCTGTACGCGGTGTTGACCCCGTTTGGCCGGGTCAGTGATGTCCTGCGGCTCAGCGTGTCGTCGTGCACGATGAAGTTGTTGGACTGATCCCAGGTTAGCGCCCCAACCGGCGCGAACCTGGGGCACCGGGCCACTTCTGCACGATTTGAACGGCACTGGATCTACTCCTTTTTCTGATTAACCTGTCAATCGCCCTGGCTAGTAAGTACCACCAGAGCGTTCCTACGACCAAAACCCATAGAACGGCGATCACTTCGTACTTCCAAGCAAGGGCGTAGAAGATGGCCGAAACTGGTAGATCAACTAGAACGATGAAAACCCACACTATGCCGAGAAATCCCGCCTGCGGAATCAGATACCCAAGGAAGCTGATCGCGCACGCAATCAAATGAATTGTTGGCAAAAGGTAGATCCAGCGAGAAGGTTTCTCTGTACTCTGCACTCCGCCTCCAAGACTACCAGCCACTCATAAAGTGCTCGCGGTAGCCAAAGCCATAATTCTGCAGCTGACAATCCTGAATGTTTGTCAGGCGGTTCACAAATTCTCGCGCGAGGGCGGATGCCCGTGCTACCGGCTGTACTGGTTCTTCTTCTTGTCCTCGTGACGCTCGAGGCCGAGGTCGATGAGGCGGCCGATCAATTCCGGGTAGGACAAACCAGTCGCGGCCCAGAGTTTCGGGTACATGCTGATGGAGGTGAATCCGGGCATGGTATTGATCTCGTTCAAATAAATTTTGCGGTTCTTGGGGTCCATGAGGAAGTCCACGCGGGCGAGGCCAGAACAATCAACCGCTTTGAAGGCGGCGATAGCCAACTCGCGAATCTTCCTGGTCTCCGATTTGCTCAGCTTGGCGGGAATGAGCAGCTCGGAGCCCTCGTCGAGGTACTTGGCGTTGTAATCATAAAATTCCTTGGCAGGTACGATCTCGCCCGGAAGGGATGCTTCTGGAGCGTCATTACCGAGGACCGAACACTCCACTTCACGTGCTTTGTGCTTCTTCCCGCCCACCCCTTCCTCGACCAGAATCTTGCGATCGAATTTGGCGGCTTCGTCGATGCACGGGCCCAACTCGGCGCGATCGTGCGCCTTGGTGATTCCAACTGAGGATCCCAGATTCGCCGGTTTCACGAATACCGGATACTTCAATTTGCTTTCGATCCGCTTGCGAACCTTCTTTGGATCAGCTTCCCATGCGCGGCGCAACAGGGTCACATGCTTCACGATGGGCAAGCCGGCGGCCATGAACAACGACTTCATGATGTCCTTGTCCATGCCTGCCGCAGAGCCGAGCACACCGGCGCCGACATAGGGGATGTCGGCGAGTTCGAGGAGTCCCTGGATGGTTCCGTCCTCGCCAAAAGTGCCGTGCAGGACGGGGAAGATGATGTCGACGTCGATAGCGCGATCCGCCGCACGGCGTGTGAGAGCGGCACCGCTGGTCTCGAAGGGGACGATGCCTCCGCATTCGCGGTGCAAGGGCTCTGGCGGAACCACGACGGCTTCCCCTTTGGCGAGGAGGGCAGCGCCTGGCGTAGTCTCGGGATCGCCGGCACGGAGGTGGCGGCCTTCTTCAACGTGCTTGCCATTGAGAAGCCGCTCCGCATGATCGGCGGTGAGCCAGCGGCCTTCCTTCGTGATGCCAATGGGAATTACGTCGTATTTGTTTCGGTCGATTGCTTTCAGAACCGAAGCAGCGGACAGTAACGACACTTCATGTTCCCCGCTGCGACCGCCGAAAAGGATTCCTACCCGCAACTTCTTATTCACAAATTTAGTCTGGACGGGCAAAGGACCCCTCGTCAATCGCAGGAATGGTTCTCGCCGGGTACACAAGGGCAATCACAAGTGGTTCGCTGGTAACCTCCGGACGGCCGGTGGGGGAGTTGTCTCGATTTGCGTCCAGCATGGCACAATCGTGCCATTCCCCAGAGTTTTGCCAAAAAGTACAGTGCTCGGCACTAACCCTCAAAGTCAGGTGTCGTACCATGGGACGCAAGAACCAGGTGTTTGCCCAGCCTTTTGCCGATATTTGGCAATACTCGCCGTTTCCGCCGAGCGCACATGTCGCGGAGTTTCTGCAGCAGTTCACGGTATCCGGGTATTTCGATGCCGAGAGATTCTGGGCCTTCGTCAGTGCGTCGCGACCTGCTCAGCAGAATGCACAAGCAGTCGGTCGACGGAGCTCGACATCAGGGTACAACGGATTACGTCTTCAGGTCTGACGGAACCGGGTGATCTTTTTCGTAGCGGGGCTGAGTGGCGTGGAAACAACAACGCCGGGCTGGTTGGCCCGGCGCGCTGCTATCAGCTTTCGGGGTTTCGACTAGGTTCTGAGGTCCCCGGAAGATCTTTTTCTTGGCACCCCTGTGTCACCGCTGACCGGGGTGCGCCTGTTTTACATGACCAAGGCTAAATTTTCTAACTCCTGTTGCAGTATTGGGATGGCGCAGCCCGCGCTCTCCACGCGGAAAGCTGCGTCGAGTGCAGCCTGGGGCGACACACCGTAGCCTCGTCCCATAAGAAATACCTGCAGCAATTCGGCTGCATTTCGCGAATCGATCATCCCACCTTGTAAAAGATCATTTCGCAGTGCCGTTAACTCCGTACTGGAAAATCTCTCTCTCATAATCCTCACCTCCGACCACTTCATCCTTGCTAATTAGACTCGCGAGCAGCCAGTTTTGTTGCATGCAATTCAGCTGCCGTTAGTACCGTTGATTCCTGAGAAGGAGTCCCAATCCACCCGTATGTGCTAACCCTTATAATTTCGGCAAGTTGCGGGCAACCTTTAGTGGCAGGGGCAATTCAGGCGAGTCGGCTTTCAGTCTCGATGTTGACGTTTTGTGTCAGTGTGGCACTGCTATGCGTTCCGGCAGGCAGCGAGACGGTGGCAGTTGCCGAGGTTTTTACTCCGCGTCGATGGTGGCTTGGTCCACCAGCATGATGGGGATGTTGTCGCGCACAGGATAAACGCGTCGGCACTGATTACATTTTAGAGCGTCATTCTTTTCCGTCAGCGGGGTTTTGCAGACAGGACAGACCAGAATCTCGAGAAGACGTTTGTCGATCATTTCGGGAATTTTACTCCGAATGTGAACGATCTGGCCGCAGAGATTTCGCTGCATTCAGCTTGCATTTCAATCTGCGCGGAGAACATACACCAGACAGCCGGGAGCTGCGGCCATACGATAGAATTCTGGGTTCCAAGTGCGAAGCGAGGACGGATGACAGCCAGAATTTTGGACGGCAACAAGATCGCTACTGAGATTAAAGCGGAAGTGGCGGCGGAAGTTCGTGCCCTGAGCGGTGCTGGGATGAGACCCGGTTTGGCTGTTGTTCTGGTGGGACACAATCCGGCATCCGAAATCTATGTGCGAGGCAAGGTCAAGAGTTCGGAAGAACTAGACATATATAGCGAGAAGCACACCCCGCCGGAGACATCGTCCACAGAAGACCTTCTGGAACTTGTGCACGATCTCAATACCCGGGAGGAGATTGACGGAATTCTCATCCAGTTGCCCTTGCCGTCTCAAGTTGATTCGAAAAAGGTGCTGATGGCCGTCGATCCCGCAAAAGATGTCGATGGCTTTCATCCCATGAACGTGGGCTTTCTATCGACGCAGCGTCCAGGGCTGGTCCCCTGCACACCCGCAGGGATCATGGAGATTCTGAAGCGCAGCAACATTCCCGTAGCTGGGCAGGAAGCGGTGGTGGTGGGGCGGAGCGACATTGTCGGTAAGCCCACGGCTATGTTGCTCATGAATGCGAATGCAACGGTTACCGTTTGCCACTCGAAGACTCGGGACCTGCCAGGCGTCTGCCGGCGGGCCGACATTCTAGTGGCTGCCATCGGCCGGGCGGCAATGGTCACTCGCGATTTTGTGAAGCCAGGCGCCACGGTCATCGACGTCGGAATGAACTCGGTAAAGGAACAGGCTGAGTTTGACCGCCTCTTCAAAGGCAACGAAAAGCGGGAGCAGACGTTTAAGAGCAAGGGTTCGACTCTGATCGGCGACGTGCATCCGGAAGTCGCCGAAGTTGCGGGCGCAATTACGCCCGTGCCGGGGGGAGTGGGTCCGTTGACGATTGCGATGTTGATGGCAAATACAGTTCGAGCTATGCGTCTGCGTCGCGGATCGCGGCTGCCCGAGCTCTCCAGAGCCCAGGTTTGATGAACAGCTTTGGGCAAGGAAGTACTCGGAGGCTGATCGTAATCAACGGAGGAAATGGTTGAGGCGGAGGTCAGCTTGCTGAAAGTCGGCCTGACCGGCGGGATCGCTTCGGGAAAATCCGCTGTCGGAGAGATGCTGGCGGCAGCGGGCGCGCACGTAGTCCAGGCTGATGCGATCGCTCATGAACTGATGCAACCTGGGCAGCCGGTGTATGAAGAGGTGGTGCGGCGTTTTGGGCGCGGGATTCTGAACGCCGATGGCAGCGTAAGTCGCGCTCGCCTAGCCGAAGCGGCTTTCGGAAATCCGGGGGCGGGAGTTGCGTCCCGAATCGAAGAACTGAACCGAATCGTGCATCCGGCCGTAATAAAGAGGCAGGACGAGTGGATGGAGGAGATCGGGTGCCGGGAGCCAGGTGCGGTGACAGTAGTAGAGGCCGCACTGATTCTCGAGGCAGGAGCGGCGGAGCGCTTCGATCGGCTGGTCGTGGTGACGTGCCGGCCCGAGCAAAGAGTAGCGCGGTGGGCGAAAAGAATGAAGGTTGACGAAGAATGCGCCCGCGCGGAAGTATCCCGCCGCATGGGGGCGCAACTTCCCGACGAGAGAAAGATCGAAGCCGCCGACTACGTCATCGATAATTCAGGTTCTCTGGACGAAACGCGTCGACAGGTAAACGCACTATTCCTGCAATTGAGGGCGGAAGCGGCGGTAATGAAGCCCTAAAGGGCGGCGGTGGTTTGGCACAATCTGGAAACCACGACCGAAGTGAAAAGCGTATCTATAACTTTATGAAGATGCTCAGACCCATTCT
>JBLNFC010000176.1:0-2757 GCA_050263355.1 Acidobacteriota bacterium | reverse complement strand
ACCCGGTAAGTGCGCGGATATAGTTCCCAGCATCAAGAGGGCAGCGGAGTTGCACATCCCGTAGGGGCTAACTTATGCTCTAAGGAGGTATTCCGCCTGGGTGGTATGGGGGCCGCCTGATCCATGAAGCGTTTGACTGCCAGCTGGCTGTTGGTAGTTCTGCTTGTCGGCGTGCTTGCGCCGGCAGCGACAGCGCTTTCTGCTGATCGTCGCCATGCTTGTTGCATACGCAAAACACCACATTGCCATGAAAGTGAGTCTGGTTCGCAGCCCTCGGTAAGGTCGCAAGGGTGCGAGCAGCACCGCTGCTGCCAATCTATTACAAGCTCGCAATGGGCTCAGACGGCGCCCAGATTAGCTATTGCGCATGTCGTCCCCTCGGCTGCGATGCCGCAATTGGTTGGGTTTGTCAGTCGCTCGGCTGACATAGCGGCTTCCACATCCGTTCGCGCTCCTCCTCGAATCTGACTTCTACCGATCAGCGAAGAACATAGCGGCAAAGCGGCTGTCATTTTGGCGTTTGCTCCTGTTTCTTTGCGCCATCTGAAGACTCAGTTTGACAGACTCGGAGTGCAAGATCATGAGCAAGATATGTCTCGTCGGCGGTACGCTGGCGCTTTTGGCGGCCACGTTAAGCGCGACGATTTTCGGAACGGTGCGAGGGTTGATACATGATCCGCAGCATCGTCCTGTGTCAGGCGCGCAGGTTACATTGCGGTCAGCGGATTCAGACTTTTCCAAGCAGATCTCTTCCGATGATGCCGGAGAGTTTCACTTCCAAGCCATACCGCTGGGGGAATACTGGGTGACAGTGGACGTCCCGGGATTTGCCGCTCAGCAGCAAAAGCTGACACTTACCTCGGGCAGCGACGCCCGTCTTCATTTCTCGCTAACCCTGAATAAGGCTCAGGAAACGGTCGAAGTTCAGGATACGTACCCTGCGGTAAATCCTGCGTCTTCGACCAGTCAGAACGTGGTGAGCCGTCAGCAGATCATCGAGACTCCTGGCGGAGATCGCTCCAACAGCCTATCCATGGTCACGGACTACACGCCCGGCGCATACATGGTTCACGACCAGCTACATATTCGTGGAGGACACCAGGTTTCATGGCTACTCGACGGAGTTCCTGTTCCTAACACCAACATTGCTTCGAACGTCGGCCCACAATTCGATCCCAAGGATATCGACTACCTCGAGGTGCAACGCGGGGGCTACAACGCCGAGTACGGGGACCGCACTTACGGCGTTTTCAATGTTGTCACACGCTCGGGATTCGAGCGCAATCGGCAGGGCGAGTTGGTTGCGAGTTACGGCAGCTTCAACAACACTGACAACCAGGTCAGCTTCGGCGACCACACCGAGCGATTTGCGTATTACGGAAGCTTTTCGGGTTATAGAACCGATCTCGGTCTGGAGACGCCCAGCACTCGCGTGATCAACGATCAGGCTGCAGGACTCAGCGGATTCGGTTCCCTGATTTTCAATAAAACTCCGAGCGACCAGTTGCGGCTGGTCACTTCGGTTCGGGGCGATCATTTCCAGGTGCCCAACACGCCCGAGCAGCAGTCAGCAGGCATTCGGGATGTTGAAAACGAGCGCGACGCATTTGTGAATTTCTCCTGGTTGCACACTATCGGTACTGGGACCGTAGTGACTGTCTCGCCTTTCTATCACTTCAACCGCGCACACTACGAGGGTGGGCCAAACGATGAGCCGGTGATTCCAGAGGACGATCGCGGATCGAATTACCTGGGCGGCGTCGTGTCTTTGGGCGTGACTCGTGGGCGCCATAATGCTCGCGCCGGGTTCCAGGTGTTCGGGCAGCGCGACAACCAGTTCTTCGGGCTTGGCGTTCCCGGGAGTTTGACAACCCTCTCGCAGCGTCAGATGTTGTGGGGAAACACCGAAGCTATTTTTCTGGAAGATCAGTTCCGGGTTACGCATTGGCTGACTTTGAACGGGGGCGTTCGATTAACTCACTTTGGGGGCGGGCTCAGCGAGAATGCTGCCGATCCGCGTATTGGAGCGGCAGTCAGAATTCCAAAGCTGGGATGGGTGGGACGAGCCTTTTGGGGGCGGTACTATCAAGCCCCGCCACTCCTGACGGTGAACGGGCCGGTGATCGAGAGCGCCATCCAGCAGGGCTTCGGGTTCTTGCCCTTGCATGGCGAGCGGGATGAGCAGCGAGAGTTCGGCCTTACAATCCCGCTTGCGGGCTGGACGGTGGATGTTGCGCAATTCCGAACTGGAGCACGAAACTTCTTCGATCATGATGCGTTGGGAAACTCCAACATCTTCTTCCCGCTAACCATTGACCGGGCTCGAATTCACGGATGGGAGAGCACGGTCACATCTCCCGTGGTTGCCGGACGTGCCCAGTTTCATTTCGCGTACTCGCATCAATACGTGGAAGGTCGAGGAGGCGTGAATGGTGGTCTGACGGAGTTTACGCCGCCCGAGACCAATGACTATTACTTCCTTGATCACGATCAGCGTGACACGCTCAGCAGCGGTCTAAATTTTACGTTCCCGTGGAAGATATGGAGTGCCGTGAATGTGAATTATGGTTCTGGCTTTCTGGACGAAGACGGGCCCGCACACCTGGCAGCGCACACTACGTTCGATTTATCGTTTGGCAAAACCTTTGGCGAAAATTGGTCGCTGCGAGTAACAGGTCTCAACCTGGGGAACCATCATTATTTGTTGGATAACAGCAACACGTTTGGCGGAACCCATTTTGCCAATCCGCGGGAGAT
>JBLNFC010000175.1:0-4417 GCA_050263355.1 Acidobacteriota bacterium | reverse complement strand
TGATGCTCATCGGCAGATTCGATGCGGCTCAAATAGAATTCGAGCAGGGCATCCGGTACAGTCCCGAGTCGGCGGAGATGCACTACAATCTCGGCAAACTTTTTTCTATCCAGGACGATTGGGAACCCGCACGAAAGCAATTCGAAGAAGCCTTGCGCATAGATCCCTCCTATCTAGAAGCTCTGGACGCCCGTGGATTGACCCAGGAGGCTTTAGGGGATGATACCGGCGCAGTCGCAAGCTACCAAAAAGCCATCGCCCTGAATGACGAGCGAAAAGGCAAGTTTGGCTCGGCTCACGTGAACCTGAGCGCCTATTACAACCGCACCGGTGCCGCCGATAAGGCTCTGGAATACGCGAATAAAGCCATAGAACTGGAACCCCAATCCGACCGCGCTTGGTTCCAGAAAGCGAAGGCGCAAGAGCGTCAGGGTTATTTGGACGCAGCTGTCGATTCCCTTACGCGCGCCATCTCGTTTAACACCCGAGCGTCCTCCTATTATTATGTGCTGGCTGGCCTCTATCGCCGCCTCGGCAAGATGAAAGACAGCCAGGAAGCCCTGGACGTTTTCACGCGTCTTGAGAAGGAAACTTCCAAGCTGGACAGAATGCGCCGCAGCGCTGCCAAATCTCCCGGCAGTGTGCCACCCCCCGGAGAACAGCGTGAGTAGTGGCTTGAGGCCCGCGCCATCGCGCCGGGAGTTCTTGCAAATGGTAGGCTTCGGCGCGGCGGCAATCCTTCCGTTGCAGAATGAAAACCCACGCCTGTCAGGGGCCGGCTCGCATGTCCCTGCGCAGTTCACGGACATCACTGCGCAAGCAGGCCTTCTGCGCGCCAGGAACATTTCCGGGAGTCCTGACAACAAGCAGTTTCTCCTTGAGGAAATGGGGTGCGGTGTCGCCTTTTTCGATTACGACAATGATGGGTGGCTCGATATCTTCCTCGTAAACGGAAGCAGCTTCGATCCGGCAGTGCGCGACAGCAAGCCGACAAGTTATCTGTTTCGTAACAATCGCGACGGCACCTTCACCGATGTGAGTCAGAAGGCTGGACTCACGCATTCCGGGTGGGGACAGGCCTGTTGCATTGGGGATTACGACAACGACGGCTGGGACGATCTGTTCGTCTCCTACTTCGGCCACAATGTTCTTTATCACAACAATGGCGACGGCACGTTCACAGACGTCTCCCAAGAAGCCGGAGTGGCTGGATCGGATGGCCGCTGGGGCGCGGGCTGTTGTTTTCTCGATTATGACCGCGATGGCCATCTTGACCTGTTTGTCGCGAACTACGTGAACTTCGATCCTGCTCGTGCGCCCAAACCCGGCGCATCCGCTTATTGCAGCTACAACGACATTCCTGTTCCGTGTGGACCTCTGGGCTACGCCGGAGGGACCAACATTCTCTACCGCAATCGTGGAAACGGCACATTTGTAGATGTCTCGGAAGCATCCGGAATCGCCCGCCCGGGCGGGCTTTCGTCCATGGTTTTTGTGCCACGGAATTGGAGACCAACCGGTTCCTACGGCATGGGCGCTGCTGCCGCGGATTTCGATAACGATGGTTGGCCGGACATCTACGTGGCCTGCGACAGCGCTCCGAGCCTGCTCTATCGCAACAACCAGGACGGCACATTTCGTGAGATCGCCGTTCCCGCCGGCTGCGCTTTCGACGAGAATGGTGTTGCCTTGTCGGGCATGGGGGTTGGGGTCGCTGATTTCGACAATGATGGCTGGTTAGACATTGTGCGCACCAATTTTTCAGAACAAGTCACCACCTTGTACCGCAACTTTGGAAACGGTGCGTTTGAAGATGCGAGTATTAGGGCGGGTCTAGGCATCAACCGCAAATATCTCGGATTCGGCGTCGGCTTCCTCGATTTCGATAACGATGGTTGGAAGGATATTTTCCTGGCGAATGGCCATGTGTACGCTCAGATCGCCAACCGCAAGCTGCATCTCAGCTACAGAGAGCCGAAAGTTCTGTATCGCAATCTGGGCAATGGTCGCTTTGAAGACGTTTCCGCAAAATCCGGACCCGGAATCAGTTCAGAGAATATCAGCCGGGGCTGCGCTTTTGGTGATTTCGACAACGACGGCGATGTCGATGTCGTGATCAACAATCTCGACGGCGCTCCCTCGTTGCTGCGCAATGATGGCGGAAACAAAAACAATTCGATCAAGATTAAGTGCGTGGGTACCCGCTCGAATCGCTCGGCCATTGGTGCGCGGGTGAAGGTGACGACTGGCAAGCGTAGTCAGATCGACGAGGTCATGAGCGGGTCCAGTTACTATTCACAGAATGACTTTCGCCTTCACTTCGGCCTGGGCCGCGCGCTCAAGGTCGACAATGTCGAGATCGCCTGGCCTTCGGGCGGGAAAGAGACTTTCAAGAACTTGCTGGCCAACCGCCTCTTCATTATTCAGGAGACCAAGGGAATCGTGGAAGCACGGGAGTTTCGGTAAGGGCCAGTATGCGGAAATTTCCACAGTTGCACTGTTCGATTGCAGCCTCGGCCCTAATTATTTGCATGCTTGGCGCAGCCCCCGTTCAGGACGTGCAGTTCAGCGATGTAACTCAAACCGTCAAAATCCAATTCAAGCAGGAAAATTCCGCCACTAGCAATAAGTACTTAGTCGAAACCATGGGTGGGGGAGTTGCGCTTCTCGACTATGACAACGACGGCCGCCTGGACATTTTCTTTACCAATGGCGCCAAGATCGACGATCCGATGCCCGATGGCAAACTACCCGACAAGTCGGATCCCAAGTTCTCGAATCGCCTCTACCATCAGAGCTCGAACGGCACGTTCACGGACGTTACCGAAAAGGCTGGCCTTACCGGGATACCACAGGATCACTACGATATGGGCGTGGCGGTGGGTGATTACGACAACGACGGCTTCGAGGACATGTATGTGACCGGCTTCGGTGGGAACACGCTCTATCACAACAACGGTGACGGCACCTTCACCGATGTAACCAAGAAAGCCGGGGTTGCCGCAAGCGGATGGAACACCAGTGCCGGTTTTCTTGACTACGACAATGACGGCAAGCTCGACCTCTTTGTCACTCGTTATGTGGACTGGACGTTCAAGACCAATCGATATTGCGGAGAAGAAAAACCAGGCTATCGCGCCTATTGTCATCCTGACAATTACGAAGGAGTCACCAGCATTCTTTATCACAACGATGGAAACGGCACCTTTACCGATGTTTCCGAAAAGGCTGGTATCGCAAAATCCATTGGCAAGGGACTCGGCGTCTCCTTCGCTGATTACGATGGTGATGGGTTTACCGACATCTTTGTCGCCAACGATTCCGTGCAGTGTTTTCTCTTTCACAATAATGGCAATGGCACGTTCAGCGAAGTCGGATTGTTCAAGGGCGTCGGGTACAACGAAGACGGCAAAACCTTCGCGGGGATGGGCACTGATTTCAGCGACTATGATAATGACGGTCTTCCCGATGTCATCGTTACTGATCTTTCCAACGAGCGCTACATGCTCTTTCGCAACAACGGCGATGGTAGCTTCCGTGATGTAACGAATCAGTCGGGCGTCGGCGGAGCGACCTTGGCCTTTGCCGGCTGGAGCACCCGCTTTTTTGATTACGACAATGACGGCTGGAAGGACCTTTTCGTTGCCCAGTCCCACGTGATGGATACCATCGAAAAGACAGCACCGAATCTGAGATACATGCAACCGCCACTTTTGTTACGCAATCAGGCAGGCCATTTTAGTCGAGTCTCTCCCGGGGAGGCTTTTCGGAAAGAATGGGCGGGTCGCGGTGCCGCGTTCGGCGACTTGGATAACGACGGAGATGTTGACGTTGTCGTCAGCAACGCCGGACAGTATGCCTACGTCTTGCGCAACGATGGTGGCAATCGCAATCAATGGCTCGGAATCGCAACCATCGGCACGAAATCGAACCGCGACGGAATCGGCGCACGCGTCAAGGTAGTGTCCGCTTCTCGGCTTACGCAATATTTCACGGTCAACACGGCTGTCGGTTATCTCTCAGCCAGCGACAAGCGGCTCATCGTGGGTCTCGGCAGCGATGTGACCGCGAAGCTGGTCGAGATCCGATGGCCTTCGGGCATAATTCAGCGATTGGAGAATGTTAAAGCAGGGCAATTTCTGAGGGTCACCGAACCGGTTCAATGATCACACGCCGTCAACTTATGAAGACTATGATGGGCGCTGTCGTCGGATGCGGTGCGACAGGCGCACTTCTCGGCCAAGGAGTATCTTCGCGCGGAGTCAAACCGCAACCGCGCGGAAAACCCTCTGGACGGCCGTTCCAAGCCCGCCTTACGGATATTGCTAAGCAAGCCGGCCTTAATCACCCCATTGTTTATGGCGAGGTCGAGAAAAAGAACTACATCGTCGAGGTAGTCGGTTGCGGAGTCGCGTTC
>JBLNFC010000174.1:0-6374 GCA_050263355.1 Acidobacteriota bacterium | reverse complement strand
GATGGGACACTATCTCTACTGCAGGTACTATGGCGTCGATGCGACTCTGCCGTTCTTTGTGCCTTTTCCGAGCCTCATCGGGACCATGGGAGCCTTCATTCGGATCAAGAGTCCGATACGGTCACGATCCGCTCTCTTCGACATAGGAATCGCTGGCCCCATCGCCGGCTTCGTGCCTGCCTGCGCGGCGTTAGCAGTGGGTTTGAGCTTCTCGCGAGTCGCTGGACCATCACTCGCCCCAAGTCCCGACATCGGCTTTCCGCTGGTTTTTCGGCTAACGAACTGGTTGCTGCATGGCAACCATGCTGCGCCGTTGGACAGACTGTATTTGCATCCCGTTGCCATCGCAGCGTGGGTAGGAATGTTCGCCACCGCGCTCAACCTGCTTCCCGGCGGGCAACTCGATGGAGGTCACATCGTGTTCTCGGTGTCGCCGCGGTGGCATCGCACCATTTCGACGCTGACGATTTTGATTTTGATTCCTCTGAGTCTCTATCGCTGGATGGGCTGGCTGCTCTGGGCCGTGGTCTTGCGAATTACCGGCATGCGGCACCCGATTGTGCCGGAATACCCCGGAATCACACGCAACCGGCGCTGGATGGCCGTGTTCGCGGTCATTACTCTGGCCCTGACGTTTACTCCTACGCCGATTACAAACAGTTCGCTGTTTCAGCTGCTCCGCGATTTCCGAAGCGGCCACTGAGAACTCCAGGCGCTCCCTAGTGCTTGCCTCGATGCTTGCCGTGCTTCTTCTCACGTTCCTCCAGCAGTTCCCCACGTAAGCTTAGAATGAAAACGAACAGAGCAGACGCCCAGAAGAAGATTGCTACTGCGTGCCTCAGCATGTCACCTCCTGACTTGTCGTTTCCCAGGTGACCTACATGTCAGGGTACGCAGATCGGGCGCGTTTTGAAGTGATGGCGGTCACAGGGGAGGACCTAGCGCTCCGGCACTGAACTTTAAATATTGAGGGAGAAGCGTAGCGCCCAGAGCCACGAACCCAGGACGTCGCTCACATCAGCCAGAGCGCATCTACATCCACGATCAGGTGAGTACGGGGAATCTTTTCCTCTGCGGCGTAGGCCAGCATCGAGCGGAGGAGATTATTCAGCTTCTCGCGGCTGGAGGATTTCAGAACGAAGTGATACCGATACTCCTGCTTCAAGCGAATGATCGGCGCCGGCGCTGGTCCCAAGACTCTCACGCCCTCATGACGGATCTTGTCGAACCAGCGGCCTAGCACGCCAGACCAGCGCAGCGCATCGTCGAGCTTGTCGCTGCGGACCAGAACATTGGCAAGAGCGCTGTAAGGTGGGTAATGCATCCAGCTGCGGAAACGCAGTTCCTTATCGTAGAACCCGGCGAAATCATGGTGCGCCGCGTACTGAACAGCGTAGTGATCGGGAAAATAAGTTTGCAGCACGACTTTCCCGGGCACATCGCGGCGGCCAGCCCGGCCCGCCACTTGTGTAAGCAACTGGAAGGTTCGCTCGGCGGCACGGAAATCCGGCATGCCGAGCGCAATATCCGCGCCCACTACCCCGACCAGAGTTACGCCGGGGATGTCGTGGCCCTTTGCGATCATCTGCGTACCGACCAGCAGGTCAATTTCACCCTCGTGCAATGCGCCTAGCATTCGCTCGAAATCTTGCCGGCCACGAACCGTGTCGCGATCCATGCGTGCGATCCGCGCCTGTGGAAAGAGGCCGTGTAGAAGTTCTTCCAGCTTCTCCGAGCCTGTGCCCAGAAAGTACACATACTCGCTGCCACAGTGAACACAGTGCTGCGGAACTGGTGCCGTGTAACCGCAGTAGTGGCATTCCATCTTGCGGGCTCGCTTGTGGTGAGTAAGCGCTATGGCGCAGTTCTTGCACTCCAGGCTCTTGCCGCAAGAACGGCAGAGCACCACCGGCGAATAACCGCGCCGATTGAGTAACACCATAGCTTGCTCTCCGCGTTCCAGGCGTTCTTTGATCTCGGCCGACAGCTTGCGCGAGATCACCTGCTCCGAGCCTGTCTCCTGGAATTCCTGCCGCATGTCGATGAGTTCGACTTCGGGAAGCGGACGTTGTTCCACTCGATCTCGCAGCTCGAGTAGAGAGTACTTGTGCTTCATGGCGTTGAAATAAGATTCCAGCGATGGGGTCGCAGAGCCGAGAACAACCATGGCATTCGCCATCTTGGCGCGCATGACCGCAACATCGCGCGCATGGTAGCGAGGCGTTTCTTCCTGCTTGTAAGAGCCATCGTGTTCTTCGTCGACGATGATGAGCGCGAGGTCGGAAACGGGAGCAAACACGGCCGACCGCGTACCGACCACGACTCGGGCGTCTCCGCGATGAATGCGGTGCCACTGCTCAGCGCGCTCGCGATCCGACAAAGCGGAGTGCAGAATGGCCACTTCTTCGCCGAACACCTGGTGAAGATCCGCGGCGACCGCAGGGGTTAAACCAATCTCCGGAACCAGCAGGATGGAAGAGCGACCTGATTCCAGAACGGAGCGCATCGCGGCAAGGTAGACGGCGGTTTTGCCCGATCCCGTTACACCGTGCAGCAGCACACCGCCAAAGTTCCGGGCGGCAACGCCGTTTTGAATGCACTCGAGGCCATCCTGCTGCGCCGGAGTGAACTGAAAATTGAAAGGCGAGGGCCGGGCCTTGATGGCTGAAACATGAAATTCGGCAGCTTCTTCCTCGACGCTGACCAGGTTTCGTTTGACTAGCGTAGCCAGCGTCGTGCGCGGAACATCGAGTTCACGCAACGCATCGACCGGAATTCTGCCGCCCGCAGCCGCCACTACTTCTAACAACGTGCGTTGATTATCATTTAACTTTTTGCCATCTTCAGTGGTTGCCCCGAGCACAGCAATCTTTACCGTGCGCTTGGCATCTTGAGCCTGGGAGAAATCTTCGCGTGTAATCCACTTTTTGCGCACCATTCCGGCCAAGAGCGACTTGCTCGCGTTTGCCACCGCGCGCAAGCGCTCCTCGCGGACCAATTCCCGTTCGGCGAGATAGTCAAGGACCCGAAACTCCTCGAGCTGTTCTTGCGGAGTTCGGCGCGAGCGTGCCGATGAACCGGAGATTCCGGCCAGATGCAGCGCCATATGGCCTTCGTCTGTGATGCGATATCCAATGGCTTTCTTGAATTCAGCGCCCAGCGGCAGCATGGTGCGAAAAACCTCTCCAAGAGGAGCCAGGTAGTAGTCGGCAATCCAGCGTCCCAGCTTGAGCAGTTGCTCATTGAATACGGGCGCGCTGTCGAGCACGGAAATAACGTTCTTAGCCTGGACTTTGGGAGCCCGCTCGTGCAGATCGACCACGATGCCCGAGAGCCGCTGCTGGCGGAAGGGGACGAGCACGCGTCCTCCGACTACGGGCGTGTCGCCATTCGCGATTCGATACGTGAACGCGGAATCGAGCGGCACAGGTAAGGCGACATCGCAGAACTCAGGCATGCTGAGGACAGAATAAACCAGAGGCGAGAGCGCAGTCGTTACGTGAACGCCGCAGCAATACGAGCCGCTCCCGATACGTACAGCTTCAACGGTGAGAATCTGCGCTTACGCTCTCAACAGCTCCGAGTGTTTCAGCACCTGATTTGCTTACTTCTGCGCCGGCGCTTGCAGTCCCAGTTCCTTCATCACCATCTGCAAGTCCTTCCACGCTTCTTTTTTCTGGCGTGGATCGCGCAGGAGAAATGCCGGGTGGTACGTGACCGCCAGCTTGGTGCCGCGGAAGTCGTACCAGCGGCCGCGTAGATCCGACATCGGCGCATTGATCGCCAGCAGCGTCTTGGCGGCGACTGCGCCCAGGGCAACGATTGCCTTAGGCTTGATGACTTCGATCTGGCGCATCAGGAACGGCGAACAGGTTTCGCATTCGTCGCGCTCTGGCGTTCGATTGCCTGGCGGACGGCACTTGATGATGTTCGCGATATAGACCTGCTCGCGCTCCAATCCCATGGCTTTGATCATGTTGTTGAGAAGCTGCCCGGCGCGTCCCACGAAGGGTTCGCCTTGCAGGTCTTCGTCGGCTCCGGGGGCCTCGCCAATGAACATCAAGTCCGCCGTAGGATTTCCCACGCCAAAGACAATCTGTTTACGCCCTTGTTTATGCAGCCGGCAACGCGTGCAGTCGCCGATGTCTTCGCGGATCAGTTTGAGCGCCTGAATTGGCTCGGCAACGACCGATTCTGCGCCGGAGACTTCCGCTTCGAAGATGTTGGTTGATGCAACCGTTCTAGCTCTGGGCGTAATGTCCTCTCGTTCTTCGACGTGGAGTGCTGAATCTGCTGAAGCGCTTCCCGGTTGTGATGAGGTTTCTACCGGTTCTCGACGATAGAAGTCATATATCCCGAGTTCGTTATAAAAACGGATTCGGTCGGCTAGTACTTGCTTGAGTTTTGGGTCGAGAACAGGGGCCATCAGGCCTTCACCGGGCGTCGTTTGCGGAGCTTAATGATGTGATCGAGCACGCGCTGCGCCACTTCCCATTTAGTAGTCTCCGGAACTTCGACCACTTCGTCGTGGGTAATGATAGTGACCGCATTGCGCTCCGAATCGAATCCGATACCTTCGCGGGAAACATCGTTGACCACAATGGCGTCGAGCGATTTCTTGGCCAACTTTGTGCGCGCGTTTTCAAGAGCATTCTGCGTTTCGGCGGCAAAGCCGATAACCAGCTGCGATTCCTTTTGCCGGACAATTTCTCCAAGGATGTCGACCGTGGCTTCGAGCTCCAGCGTTAGCGGACCAGTGCGCTTGATCTTCTGCGCGGCTTCCAATTTCGCCTTGTAGTCCGAGACAGCGGCAGTCTTGATCACGATTGTGGACTCAGGCAGAAGATTCATCACCGCCTTCCACATCTCTTCCGCGGTTTCCACGCGTATCACTTCCGCGCCTCCGGGAGGATTGATCGAGGTCGGTCCGCTCACCAGCAGGACACGTGCGCCACGGCGAAGCGCAGCCTCGGCCAATGCATATCCCATGCGGCCACTGGAACGATTGGTCAGATAGCGGACCGGATCAATTTTCTCGCGCGTAGGTCCGGCTGTTATCAGCACGGTTTCACCTGCTAATTCCTGCGACGCACCGAGCGCTTCCATCACTGCCGCAACGATACTTTCATTAGCGGCGAGCCGTCCGGGACCCGTCATTCCGCAGGCCAGGTACCCGCTATCCGGCTCTACTACGCGAACACCCCATCTTTTCAGCGTCGCAATATTCGCCTGCGTGGCTTCATGGTTCCACATGTTGACGTTCATGGCGGGAGCGACGACGACCGGTGCAGTGGTCGCGAGATAAAGAGTGGTCAGAAAATCCGTAGCCAGACCTTGTGCAAATTTCCCGAGAACGTCGGCTGTGGCAGGAGCCACAACCAGGGCATCGATGGACTGCGCGACCGCGATGTGCTCGACCGCAGAATCGATGTTGGGCTGCTCGTTGCCGCCCGAGAACATGTCGGTGATGACCTTTTCGCCCGACAATGCGGCAAAGGTGAGTGGTTTAACGAACTCCTGGGCGGCGCGGGTCATGATGACCTGTACGCGAATGCCGCGATCCTGCAGAAGCCGCACAATCTCTGCCGCTTTGTATGCTGCAATCCCGCCGCTGACGCCCAGCGCAACCTTCATTAGACCCCATTGCTGATTGCTGATGAATGATTGAGGATTAAGCCACACTCCCTGCTCGAATCAACAATCAACAACAGCAATCGAAAATCTTTCTTCAGTCTTTTGGCGCTGCCTTGTCGAGCATCTCCGAAGCCGCTTCGGCCGGAGATTTCACGATCTCGGGAATGATCCACTTCACTTTGCCGGCTTTGATCTCATCCTGCGCGATGCGGCAAGGTTTGCGGGAATGGGTTTCGATCACGGGCGGGGCTCCGCCCTGTAGTTGGCGTGCACGCCGCGCCGCCACCAGAATATAGCGATAGTTGCTGTCGAACCCGTCCATCAACTTCATGGTTTTTCGTCTCCCCTGAACTGGACCCGCGGTTCAGGCCGCGTTTAAAGACCCATCGCTCTGCCGGAATCTCCTTCACGAAAGGATTCCAAGATCGGTTGAACTCTTTCCCGAACGTTGTCCAACCGGCACCGCTCCGCCATCGCGAGATTCTTGGATTGATCCCCAGAGAGCGCCTTACCCGAACGTCGCAACCTTTCCGCGAGCACGATCGCTTGCAAAAGCTCGACGGAGTCCTCCAGGCGGTCGTTCACCAAAATATAGTCGTATTTGACGTAATTCTCAATCTCACGACGGGCCGTGTCCAAGCGGCGCTGGATCACCTTCTCCGAATCCTGGCCCCTTTTGCGCAGCCTTTGTTCTAGTGTTTTGCGATCCGGGGGCAGGATGAAAACGCTGACCGCTTCGG
>JBLNFC010000173.1:0-3434 GCA_050263355.1 Acidobacteriota bacterium | reverse complement strand
TTGTCTGTCTCTGGCAACCTTTGGGCAGCAATCGCTGAATCACGACCGTTCGCCGCTTGAAACGCTCAATCAGAAATGCGGCATGTGTTTTGCGCATTCAGTCGTCAGTCGCGCTACATCGGTGTTAATACCGACAGACCGGTGACTCTTACAGCTTCTTTAGGAACCACAGAGAACAACCATGTCCATAAGCAACTCGACCGTAGGGATTTATCCAACTCACTTAGAGGCCGAGGCCGCAGTAAAGGAGCTTCAGCAGTCCGGCTTCGACATGAAAAGACGAAAAGACTATCGATAGTAGGACGGGACTACCACACCGACGAACAGGTGGTCGGCTACTACAATGCTGGTGACCGCATGATGTACTGGGGAAAACAGGGCGCATTTTGGGGGGGGATCTGGGCCCTACTCTTCGGCTCGGCATTCTTTTGGGTTCCCGGTCTCGGTCCGTTGCTAGTAGCAGGACCACTTGTAGCCTGGATTGTCGGGGCATTGGAAAGTGCCGCAGTCACGGGCGGATTAACGGTAATAGGTACCGGCCTATACAGTCTTGGGATCCCAAAGGACAGCACCCTGCGCTACGAGACGGCAATCAAGAATGGGAGTTTTGTCGTTGTTGCACACGGTACCGCAGAAGATGTAGCCAGAGCCCATCGGATCATTGCGCATACGGGGGCAACAACGGCGGAACATCACCAATTGTAGACGCGCAACGAACGATTCTCGGCACTAAATCGATTGATGTGAGGATTGAGCTGTACGCGATCGATGCCACATCAAGGCTGTAAGTCGCGCATTGAAAATCGTTGCGCCGCGAAACGAGGATGGAAATGAAGAACAACAACCTATTCGCAGGTTTCGTATTTGCGGCTATCCTAAGCGCTGGCTGTCTTGTCGCATACAGCCTGTTTAGGGACGAATCACAACTGGAGAGTGGCCTGGTGATGGCCAGCACCCTCGTGATGGCCTCCGTCGTTTCCTCGGCAATTCGGGTTGCCGATCAATGGAACAAGGCAATCGTCCTACGATTAGGCAAGTTCCACGCGCTTCGGGGTCCTGGACTATTCTTCGTTATTCCGATCATCGACACCATTCCTTATTGGATCGATACCCGTGTTATCACGGGTTCTTTCAAGGCGGAAAAGACCTTGACCAAGGACACTGTACCCGTGGATGTCGACGCGGTACTGTTCTGGAAGGTCCTAGATCCCAAGAAGGCGGCCCTGGATGTTGCCGACTATCGTAGTGCCATTAGTTGGGCTTCTCAGACAGCACTGCGCGACGTAATCGGTAAGACCATGTTATCTGACATGCTCGAAGGTAGAGATAAAATCAGCCATGATCTGCAGAAGATCATTGATGAACGTACTGAACCATGGGGCATCAACGTAATCTCGGTAGAGGTCAAGGATGTACTGATTCCACCAGCGCTGGAGGACGCTATGTCCATGCAAGCCCAGGCAGAGCGGGAACGTCAGGCTCGCCCGATATTGGGCGATTCGGAAAGGCAGGTGGCGGAGAAATTTGGAGAAGCGGCGAAGACGTATGCAAACAACCCGATAGCCCTGCACTTGAGGGCGATGAACATGCTGTACGAAGGATTGAAAGAGAACGCAACGATCGTCATCGTTCCCAGCACGGCCGTGGAATCCATGCAACTCGGCGGTTTGGCGGGAATGACAGCGCTAACCATGGGCTTGGGCCAAGAACGTGCGCGCAAGGACGTGGAGCTTCATGTTGCTGCGGCCGAAGAGGACCAGACTCAGTCCGTTCAGTCCCAAACATAGGGGGAGTTGCGTTGCGCTCGTTCACAAGCGGTATCGCTACTCGTAGTGATTGAGACTTGTCGCGCCGTTGCAGTTGCCGACTGGGGTGACTGTCCCTCGAAGTATTTGCTGTTCGCCTCTATCGTTTGCGTTTCGCAAACACTTCTGCCTGAGCAGCACGGCGGGGAGCTGCGACCTATGCGGAACTGTCGCCGAGCAGTCGCAGAATGGTCACGAGAGCGGGTTCTTTCGCACTCGAGCTCGCGGACGGCACAGGCTTTGCGCGGGAGAGTATTGTTCGAACTGTAAGGAGAACTGCTATGATTATCCGTCATTCACTGCTCTTGGTCGTGCTTTCATGCTCAATTGCTGCTTGTGCCGGCAGCGTGCCGCGAGTTGACGCACCGAAGGAGCAGGTGTCCAATGCGCGGGCCGTGCCAGCGGTCAACCCGAAGCCTGACGACAACGCAACACGCGGTATCATCCGCGTCGCGCAAGACGTGCGACGTGCCTGTGGGTTGGCTGACAGTGAGGCATTTTTTGCCTTCGATTCGTCTCTCGTTCGGTTCGAGGACAAGAAAGGGCTACGGGCACTAGCCAATTGCTTCATGTCAGGACCTTTGAAGGGTCGCCAGATGAGCCTGATAGGTCATGCGGATCCACGCGGTTCGGGAGACTATAACCTGGCACTTGGTGGCAGACGCGCCGACAACGTCAAGCGAATCATTGTGGCCGAGAGCATGGTCGACAGCAGAGTCTCGACGACATCAAGGGGGGAGATGGACGCCACCGGGACAGACGAGGCTTCCTGGGCTACGGATCGATCCGTTGACGTTACGCTCGGGAATTGAACTCCACCCTCATGGCGTTGGGGACCGGTTCCTGATCATGGGTCCGCCTAGAGCGGCAATCACGGCAACGGATCGTTACATCCTCTGCTCGTCCGAAACAGACCTCATCTGGTGTCCGCCAGTCGAGCGCTCCATGCGGCATGACCGCGTATGGTGCGGACACCCGATCGAGCCCAATCAGGATGCCCTGTAGTAGTACTTGAGGAGTCCCCCATCCCGTTAGCGCCTCCGAATGCGGCCGTTGCCTAGTCTAGCACTCGTGTTTGCCGCGCTCGCTTCGATCAAGTCGACGGCCTAGCCCACTTGGTGATTTCGCTCCCTGTGGAAATAGAAACGTTCGGCGTTCTAGGCGTCGTCAAGACACCACTTCCCTAGCTCAAGACGCAAGATCAGGGTAGGTCCACTCGAGGTCGACGGAGCCCGCCATCTTTCGCAAGGCGACGCCAGGGAGTCCTCTTGCTCGCTGGTTCAAGAGCTCTTCGTCGAGGCCAACGGATCGTAGGTAAGGATTGTTGGTGAGCGTGCCAGTGAACTGGATCTCTCGAAAGAGATACAGCAGGTATGCAAGAGCGTGGTCCGTCACCTTGGGGAGATGGAGCGTCCTTGGATCGCGCCTCGATACCATCCCAGCTTCCCGAGCGGCGGAAAGCAATTTGCCGGTAAGCTGGATGCAGGTGGCCTCTGACCAATTGTCTGGAAAGTCAGACTTCAACCAAAGAAAGACCGCATCTCGACTCACCGTTGCGTCTTTCTGGCCTCGACGCTGCAGGAGGTAGTCGCCAGTGAAGCGTCGATAGAGCGGATCCGAAAGTTGGAG
>JBLNFC010000172.1:0-3739 GCA_050263355.1 Acidobacteriota bacterium | reverse complement strand
CTCGTCCATAACGCTTGCGCATTTACGCATTTTGGAAGCTTCCAGTCTCCACTCACTCATAGCGCAACATGACGCTGTTGTAGTGCTCTGTTACGCGCAACTGCCTGAAACATTTAAAGATACCTTTTCTTGTTTACCACGTCTAAACATGCAAATACTCCGAGTGAAGGCTGTGTCCCCACCATTTAATTTGAGACCCAGTCTCCTCCCGGATGCGCAACGTGGAATTGTTCCGGTTGCCGCAATTGATTGAACAACCGGAGACGAGTCTGCGTACTGGTCAGCAGGAGCGGTGTTCCTTAGCCGCGCTTCTGGCTTCACCTGGAATCGGAGGTTGTTCTACCGGAGGATGGCCATGGATGTGGGTAAGACCGGAACTAATGGAGGAAGCGGATTAAGGAGTGTCTCGGGCGGTGCAGATCCTCACGTTCAAGAGGTACTCAAGTCCGCGCACGACGAGCTGCGGAGTTTGCTCAAGCAGCGCGCCGAAATCATGAAACGCATCGGCACCGTCAAACAGACTATCGTTGGCCTGGCCAACATGTTTGGAGACGAGGTGCTCAACGAGGAATTGCTGGAATTGGTAGACCGCAAGAGTAATGGCCGCCAACCCGGCTTCACTAAAGCCTGCCGCATGGTGCTGATGGAAGCGGGACGTCCGCTCGGCGCCCGTGAGGTTTGCGAGCACATACAGGAGAAGGTCCCGCCTGTTCTGCTGCGGCATAAAGATCCGCTCGCTTCGGTCACGACTGTATTGAACCGGCTGGTGGACTACGGAGAGGCTCGCACCGTGGTAAAAGAGAATGGACGACGTGCCTGGCAATGGGTATCGGAGCCGAGTAACGCGCCGGTGTCTCAAACCCAGCACGAAAATCGAGCGAGCTTTTGAACCTGACCTGGAAACGGGAGCCCGCCGTACGACATGGCGCAACCAGGAACCGACCCTAGTTGTGGGCCGGCAGGCTCTCGCAGGTGACCAGCACTTTCTGCACTGCCGTTCTGCCCTCTGCGCCGCGAGAGATCTCTCGCGTAGGTTGATGGTTTGGTACCCTGTGCTGGATGGAGTGTCCAACACCAGGCCGACAATCAACATCGGTCCAATGTGCGCCATCGCTTCGCCTCAACTGCTTAGTTGTGTGCCTGCTCGCGTTACTCTGTTTTTTCTGGCTGGCGCTGGAAACTAACAGGGGACACACCAACTCTCTCGACTCCAGAATCCGCGCCGCGGTTCACGGTCAATCATCGCTCCGCAATACCGAATTCATGTCCCGTGCGACGCAACTCGGCGACATCGTCGCACTATCGTTCTTATCCACAGGCGTGATCCTGGGATTTCTGTTCCTGCGGCTCAAGCGGGCGGCGGCCTTGATGGCCGCAAACATGGTAGGAGCATGGCTCCTTAACGATGGCTTCAAGGCATTCTTCCAGCGTGTCCGGCCGGAACCGTTTTTCGGCATACCTCCGCCAGGAGACTTCAGCTTTCCCAGCGGGCACTCTCTGTGCTCTTTTTGTTTTTATGGAATGGTGACTGCGTTATTTGTTGGCCGAATCCGAAATCGCGCCGCACGCGTCGTGATCGTTACAGCGGCTGCTGCCATCATTCTGAGTGTCGGATTTTCTCGCGTATACCTGGGAGTGCATCATCCCAGTGACGTACTGGGAGGCTGGTCACTCGGCCTGTTCTGGGTCAGCTTCTTACTCTTGTTCGACAGGAGGGAATCGCCACGCATACCGGATCCAGCGGACATAGACGCTGACCCTATTCGATCGTCATCGTGATCTAGCGCGAATGACTACTGGAGAAGAGAGCCAAGAGCCTAACTGGGCAGCAGCATGCCCTTCTCCAGATGCCGGGTGACGTGCGCGTAGGAAGCCGCGTGCGGGTCGTGGGTAACCATCACGACCGTTTTCTGGAAATCTTCATTCAGGCGCTTCAAAATCTCAAGCACCTCGGTTGCAGAGTGGCTATCGAGATCGCCCGTAGGTTCGTCAGCCAGCAGCAGGGTGGGATCGCTCACGATTGCGCGGGCAATCGCGACGCGCTGTTCCTGGCCGCCGGAGAGCTGCTTCGGTAAATGGTTTACCCGTTCTTCGAGGCCAACGAGTTTTAAGGCCGTCATCACGTGGTCGCGCCGCTGCTGCTGGTTCAGCTTAGTCAATAGCAGGGGCATCTCGACGTTCTCAAAAGCGGTCAGAACCGGAATCAGGTTGAATGTTTGAAAAACGTACCCTACGTGCTCATTCCGCCATTTCGCAGCTTGGCCGTCGCTGAAGCGGAATACATTCTGGCCCATGACCAGCAGCTCGCCGGAGGTAGGCCGATCAATCGCCGCAATCATGTTCAGCAGGGTCGTCTTTCCTGAGCCCGAAGGACCCATCAGCGCCAGAAATTCTCCGCGGCCGATCTCGATCGAGACGTCGTCGAGTGCGGTGACTTCGAAGGCGTCGCGCTTGAATATCTTGCTTACATTTTTTACCTGGACTACTTTGGCTGCAGTCTCGGTGCGGGGAGTGGTTGCAGAGCTCATGATTGTCCCTTGATGGTTATCTTCTGACCGTCTTTTAAATCCGCAGGTCCCGCGGTGATTACGTTTTCGCCGCCGATGAGTCCGCTCACGACGAAGCCGCCGGTGCGGGTGCTGATCACGTTCACGGCTTTCATGACAGCTTTGTCATTGAATGCAATGAATACGACTTTCTTCCCGTCGCGATCTTTCACAGCGGCGCCAGGTACGAATGCTCCCGTTGGCAAACTGGAAGATTTGTTGTCGTCCTTCGCCAGGAACTTCACCGTTGCATTCATTTGCGGCCGCAGGTAGTCGTCGGGATTCAGGATCTGGACCTTCACCTGAACCGTTGCTTTCTGGCGATTGGCTTCTGGGGCGATTTCCGAAATTTCGCCGTTGTATTTTCGGTCAGGGAAGGCATCGGTCGTCACAATGCCTTTTTGCCGGGGACTTAGCCGTGCAAAGTCGTCCTGAGAAATGTCGAGTTCCACCTGAATATCATTTAAATCGGCCAGGGCGACAACTGACCCTTGGGGCCCGCCCTCCGCGCCGCTGGCGAACTGCGAAGTGATCAGCTCACCTTTCTCTGCTTTTCGTTCCAGAATGGTGCCGCTCACAGGTGCACGAATTACCGTTGCATCCAATTGCGACTTGGCATAAGCCATCTGACCTTCTGCCTGCAGCAGGCTGCCCTTTGCTCGATTGATTTCCTCCGGCCGAGGTCCAATCTTGGCCAGCGTGTACCCCTGTTGGAGCGAATTCACCCGCTGCTGGTCAGCTTCGTACTTCGCCGTGGCATCATCGAGCGCTTGCTTCGATAGCACACCCTGACCGACCAAGTCACGCGTACGGTCCAACGTGATCTTGTCGTTTGCTGCCGTGGCGCGCGCTTCTTCTAAGTTATGTTGCGCCTGCTGGATCTCTTCCGGACGCGAGCCGTTCTGCAATTGTTCGAGATATGCCTTGGCGTTCTCCACCGCGCCCCGCGCTTGCTCGTATTGCGCGCGGAACTCATCATCTTCAAGACGAACCACCACCTGGCCTTCTTTGACCTTGTCGCCTTTCTCCACGCCAATCCACTTGACTCGTCCCGTCACCTTGGAATTCACATTGATCTTATGGTGAGCAACAATGTATCCGCCTGCGGACAGCACGATGCTTCCGGCTTCGTTTCCGCCCTCAGCTGCGGCTCGAACCACTTGCACCTCCGCTGCCGCGGGTGAAAGCACTCT
>JBLNFC010000171.1:0-5116 GCA_050263355.1 Acidobacteriota bacterium | reverse complement strand
CCGTGAATCTGCTCGCCGTCGCGCAGAACCACCACCATGGGCGTCTTACTCTGCATTTGTTTCTGATAATAGAAATTTTCCGCGTTGGTGGTTTCCGGAGGCGGCATCTTCTTCCCGCCAGAAGGACGATCGGCGCGATCAGGGCGTTCTCTACGTTCCATGGGGGCTTGGGTGAAATTGTTGTGATTGTTGTTACTGCTGTGGTTGTGCTCGGAGCGGTTGAGCGAAGGGCGGATAAGACGTCGGTTGGAATATCCTTCTTGCTCTGTGGGCCGAGCCATCTGCATGGAATCGAGAGTATCTTTCATGATGATGACCGCCTGTCACGCTGTGACGCGGATTACCACAACACCAAGTTTCTGTGATTGTGGGGCTTGGGCGTGAGCTTTGAGTGATACCGTACCACACGCCTCGCGCCTATGACAATCGTTAACTCTACTTTAAGCAATAAGTTGGGACGTTAGCGCTTAGCGTTCCAGTGCCGTAGCGAAGGCGTCCAGTGAAAGCGAGCGTAACAGGTTGCGGCGCATTCCGCGCTCCACCTCGCCCAGGCGGTCCGAAGCCGTTGCTATCCAAGTGAAATCCGCAGACCCGGCGAATTTCTTGAGTTCCCCGAGCATGTCACTGTTGCGGACCAGTTCGGCGGTCCCAGAGTTCAGGAATAACAGGTCCTGCAGCAACGAATAGAGGCTCCTGATCAGCTGTTCGGTCTTTTCGCGGCCTTCGGCGCCCGCCCGGTACCCCTCCGTGACTTTAAATAGCTCGCTGTGATCCCCGCCACGCAAGGCGGAATTCAGCACAACCAGCGCCTGGCTTCGCGCGGCCACATACGAATCAACATCGAAAGTGCGTGCCCGGCCTGCCGCTCCACCACAAAGCCGTGCCACCAGCGCCCGCTGCTTCGCATTCCAATCCGGACGTGCATGCGCCAAGAAACTCTCAATAGCTTCGCTGGGAAGTGCTCCCAGCGTGAAGGTTATGGAGCGAGATCGGATGGTGGGCAGAAGTTCGCCAGGGTTTTCGGTCAGCAGAAATATAGTTGCGAATTCGGGCGGCTCCTCCAGCACTTTTAAGAGGGAATTTGCCGCCTCTTTCATGAAAGCGGAATCGGTGAAGATGTACACCCGCTCTTTCGCTTCACTTGGCCGGTAATAGATGCCGCTGATCACGTGCCGCACCTGGTCCACCTTGATCATCATCTGCGGAGGATCGGGTGGTATCACCAGCACATCAGGATGGGTCTGAATCAGAATTCGAGTCTCTTTCTTGTCCGTCTCCCGTAAAGCGTCGCGTGCTTCCCCAGCCTCAGCGAATCGAGCCTCCAGATTCTCTGCCGCAGCAATCCGCACGCAGTTGGAACATTTTCCGCAGAAATCTGGAAGCCCGTCGGAGACTGTAGGCTCGAGGCAATTCATGGCGCGCGCCAACATCAGCGCCAGAGTGTATTTGCCTGAGCCGGGTGGCCCGGCAAGGATGACGGCCTGCGGCAGCCGCTTCCGCCCCACCATGTCGCGGAGCCGGTGAACTATTTCCGAGTTACCGTGAAAGTCAGAGAAAGGCATTACAGGCCAGCATTTTGAGACGTTGGTTTCATTGTTTACCAACTCTTTGGATTTACGAATTGTTACATTTGCGAGTTATCGATATTGATTGTCATTCCGAACCGCCTCAGCGATGAGGAATCTGCTCTTTTGCCTGGATGAAACCGCTCTATTCCTCAAGCGCCTCAAATCTGCGAAGTGGTCAAGAACCGGCAATCTCCTCGACCGCTTCTCCTCATGCCGTTCTGGCCGCCAGTCTCAACTTCCGCCGCACCAGCGCAAGGATTTGCGCATGAGTTTCTGCTGCCGGACCTCGCGCGTCGACCACCGCTACTCGCTGGGGCTCGCGCCGGGCGATCGCGAGATAGGCATTGCGCACGCGACCAAAGAACGCACGGCTCTCCTGCTCGAATCGGTTCTCATCGCTTTCCGCGCGTTTATTAGCAGACGCGCGTCCCATATTACGACGGCGGGTGCGCTCCACACTCGCGGTAACGTCCGAGTCCATCAGAATCGTCACCTCGGGTTGCAAGTTTCCGCAGAGAATGCGATGCAAAGCCAGCACCGGCTCCGAGCCCAGCTTTCGGCCACCGCCCTGGTAAGCTTCCGTAGAGTCGGTAAACCGGTCGCACAGCACAAGTTTTCCCTCCGCGATAGCCGGTTGAATCACTTCCTTAATGTGTTGCGCGCGAGAAGCGAACATGAGGGCTAATTCCGCCATAGGCGAGAGATGCGCCGTCCCGGTATCGAGCACAACCTTTCGGATCTTCTCCCCCGTCTCGGTTCCCCCCGGCTCACGAGTGATCACCACCGAAATACCGTCTGCGCGTAGCGCCTTCGCCAGTCGTTCCAGCTGCGTGCTTTTGCCGCAACCGTCCAGCCCCTCGATGGTAATGAATCTTCCCCGCTGCAAGTGCGTGCTCACGGGGGAATGATAACAAAGCCGGCATTACTCTCTTATCAGCATGCTCCTTGCCGATCGCGCCTGCTTCAAGAATCATGACGATGACGTTTCTGCTGCCAGGCTGCTATATTCATTGCCTTCCTACGCCCGCAACAAGGAGTTGAATGAACGTGCCTGGTTCTCGATTGTTCGCTCGTCTCGCCGTTTTATCGACCGTTGTCGGATTTGCCTTTTACGCGTTTGCAGCTCCGCCAAAGACTCCGGCTAAAGGCCCTGCTCCAGTCATTACGATTGCTCTCGATGCAAGAGAAGCTCCTAGAAAGATCTTCCACGCCCGCCTGACCATCCCCGCATCGGCCGGAACTCTCACTCTTTACTACCCGAAGTGGATTCCCGGCGAGCACGGTCCAACTGGTCCCATTCAGGATTTGGCCGGATTGAAGTTCACTGCCAACGGCCAGGAGTTGAAGTGGCGTCGCGATCTGCTGGACGGTTGGACCTTCCACGTCGAAGTTCCCGCGGGTGTGACGAATGTCGAAGCCTCGCTGGACTTTCTCTCCCCGGCCGGGCGCGACGGGATTTACACGGGCGGTGCCTCGGCTACCGACAAGATGACGGTGATCAGCTGGAATACGGCGCTGCTCTACCCCGAAGGCTGGACTTCCGATGAGGTGAAATATCAAGCAAGTGTGCGGCTGCCGGAAGGATGGAAGTATGCCACCTCGCTGGCGGTAGCGTCGAATGCCGGAGACGAAGTTCGTTTCCAGCCCGTTTCGCTCACCATGCTCGTGGATTCGCCAATCATCTCGGGCGAATATCTCCGCGTTGTGCCGCTGGCGAGCAATCCGCAAACTGAGCTCGACATTGCGGCCGATAGCGCCGCTGCCCTCGAGCCCCCCGAGTCTGTTTTCGATCCCTACAAACAGCTGGTGGATCAGGCACAGAAGTTATTTGGCGCGCATCACTATCGCGACTACCACTTCCTCTACAGCCTCAGCGATCACGTCGCGCACTTCGGCCTGGAGCATCACGAGTCCAACGACAGTCGCGTTGACGAGCGCAGTTTGGTCGACGACACCAAGCGCCTGCTGGCCGCCGGTCTTTTAAGCCATGAATATGTGCACTCGTGGAACGGAAAGTACAGGCGCCCCGCCGACCTGGCAACACCCGACTACGAAAAACCGATGCAGACGGATCTCCTCTGGGTTTACGAAGGACTGACGTCTTATTTAGGCGACATTCTTGCCGGCCGCAGCGGCCTGCGCACGCCAGAGCAGTTTCGCGATTCCGTTGCCGTCCTGGCCTCGGGACTCGATCACACTCCCGGCCGAACGTGGAGAAATCTGCAGGACACCGCCGACGGTGTGCCCGCCATGCAAGGAGCGCCTCACCAGTGGCAATCCTGGCGGCGCGCTCTCGATTATTACGATGAAGACGTGCTGAACTGGCTGTGGGTCGACATGATTATCCGGCAGCAGACCAATAGTCAGAAGTCCATCGACGACTTCTGCAAGCTCTTTCACGGGGGCCAGAGTGGGGCGCCGATGGTAAAAACCTATACCTTCGATGACATCGTAAATACGCTGAATCAGGTGGCGCCATACAACTGGCGCGCATTCTGGACAGCACGGCTCACCAATCACGGTCCCGGCGCCCCGCTGGGCGGTCTGGAAGCCAGTGGCTGGCGTCTCACCTACGATGAGACTCCATCGGTGTTATGGAAAGCTGAGGACAGCGAGGCCGACGCGATCGGGACGGCTGCGTATTCCCTTGGGCTGTGGCTGAAGAAAGACGGTACGGTGACTGACACCATCGAGGGCCTGCTCGCCGCCAAGGCTGGGATTGGACCTGGCATGAAAGTGCTTGCGGTGAATGGCCGCAAATTTTCCGGTGAAGTTCTGCAGGACGCGCTCAAGGCAAGTAAGAGCGGATCTCAAGCTCTGGAGTTGCTGGTCGAAAACACCGACTACTACAAGACTTTTAAGATTGATTATCACGGGGGAGAGAAGTATCCGCACCTCGTGCGGGATGAATCAAAGCCCGACACTCTGACCGAAATCATTAAGCCACATTAAAATCCCGGATTGCGTCGCAGTTCCTTCGGGCGTACGAATGCCCAGACCCTCTGGTCTGGGCAGTTGGGCTACCTGGGCATGCTCGCTATCAGCCACCACGACGCGCTTCATGATCGTCCAGTAAACTGATTCCATGCACCTGATCTACGGTATCAACTCTGTATCCGAGGCGCTAAAGGCGCGCGGCAAAGCGTTCGAATATATCAGCGTGGCCAAAGAACGCCACGACCTGCGCCTGCAAAGGATTATCGAAGAATGCCGAAAGATCGGATTGCCCGTGCGATTTATGTCTCGCGCGGAGTTGGATCGGATGGCGGGGAATGTGGCGCATCAGGGTGTCGTCGCGGTCAGTTCAGCAAAGCAGTACAGCGATCTGGACGACGTCATTACTTCCAAGCGGGGCGCGTATTCGCTATTGCTGGTACTCGATGGCATAGAAGACCCACACAATCTCGGAGCCATCATACGCACCGCCGATGCTGCCGGCGTTGACGGCCTGGTGATCCCGGAGCGGCGCGCAGCCGGAGTGACAGGCACGGTCACCAAGGTTTCTGCCGGAGCCACGGCCCACATCCCAATCGCCAAAGTCACCAACA
>JBLNFC010000170.1:0-4869 GCA_050263355.1 Acidobacteriota bacterium | reverse complement strand
AAGGAAGTTGTAATGGTGAGAGAAAGCCTTCCGGACACTGACGGTACCCGCGTTGTAGAGCGAGAAGCCCATGGGTTTTACATACAGGACAAAACCGAAGTTAGGGTCGGCCGGACCGCTGAAAACTTCCTGTCCGCTGGGTAGATGGGGGCAGTTCGCCTCATTGTGACCGGGACAATCGCCATTGATGCTGGAATACACGGGCAGGCGCATAGCATGCATCCACTGGTAGCCAAGTGTTGCGAAAAATCCCTTGCCGATCTCATGCTCGACTTCCAAGCTCGCTTGTTCCGAAAGCGGCTGCGGGAAGTCTTTCTTGGCGTAACCCAACGGGTATTGCTGGAGTGCATTGGGAGCAGGATACGAGCCGTTGGCAACGAAATTCATGAAATCGCCCCGCAAGGTTCCGGGGAAGGGCACGCATGCATGAGGCACAAGATTAGGATCGCAAGCGCCGACGGCGCCGGACGGCCCGAAGCCAATAAGGTTCTGACTTGGATTAGCAAACTCCGGAACCAAGGGCTGATTCATGTAAGTAAATTCCGAGGCGCCGACCCAGCTCACTAAGACGTCGCTGTAGACGAAGGGACCGACGAACAGTCCTCCTCCACCACGCACCACGCCTTTGCCACCGTGGAAGGAATACGCGAAGCCAGCGCGTGGCTGAAAATTGTTGTAGTGCGTGGGATGAAAGCCGCCTACTTGTTTGAGGGAGCTGCCGGAGGGGAGTTGGTCGACGTCGTATCGCAGGCCGAAGTTCACGGTCAAATTCGAACGCACCTTCCACTGGTCCTGTGCGTAGAGCGCCCATAACGTGTGGTTATAGTTTACGGAAGTAGCGTCGTTGAAGGTTTGTTCGCTAGGACCAGCGTAGAGCCCATTCTCGAAATTCGGGTCACGGTTAGGAATCTGCTGTCCGAAGAGAGACCGCGGTTCGAGAAAGAGGAATGCGACGGGTGTGCCCGGTCCTGAACCTGGAATGATGCTGTTGATGAATGGCGGTAAGCCGAAGAAGCTGGGGGGAGCAAAAACCGCGAGACCGGGACTGAACAGGGTGGCCTGGACTTTGGTCCATATGGGCTGGAGGTCGCCCCCGAATTTCAAGGTGTGGTTCCCCCGCGTGTAGGTCATGTTTTCGGCGATCTGGAAATGCTGTTCGTTATAGAGACGCACGCTACCTACGAATCCGCCTGACGACATCAGGTTGGGAATGGCCAGTGCCGGCTCGAAGCCGAGCCCTTTAGGCTCAAGGTTGAAGACACGGCGACCATACTGAGCCAGGGTTTCAGAAGTCAGGTCATGGGAGAACACATGAACCAGATTGGCGTAAACGGTTTGGTCGCGGACGGGGTTGTCCCGATAGGACGATGGGAGACCCTCGCCTGGCGCGGCACCGCGAACATTCTGTTTGCGGCTGTCATTGAACAGGTAAGTGAGATTAAGGGAAGTGTTTTGTCCGAGTACGGCGGTGTCTTTCGCGATCAACTTATCGTAATCGTCGATTTGCAGAATGGAACCGAGGTTCTCCGGCTTGAGGCCCAATAGCTGTTTGACCTGGTTGATGCTGGGCGTATTCGGTGCGAAGCAATTCGGTGTGTCGATGCAGTGCAGAATGAAGGAAGAGTACAGCGGAGATTCGGCACGACGCTGACCTTCGTATCCCAGGAAGTAGAAATTCTTGTCCTTCTGGATGGGGCCGCCGACGGTGCCGCCGAATTGGTTGAAGCGCAGGGTATTGAAGCCCGGCGCAGATAACAAGTTCTTGGCGTCCATTTTGTTACTGCGGAAGAATTCATAAACCGAGCCATGAACCGCATTAGACCCCGACTTGGTGATCGTGTTTACGACGGATCCGAGATTGCGTCCGTTGTCTCCCGTGTACGGGCTATCAATGACACGGAATTCCTGCACCCAATCCTGAGAAGGACTGACACGCTGCACTCCGGAAATACTGGTGGTGTAGTCCGCGCCGTCGAGGGCGAAGAAGGACGTGTGGCTCTCACGAACGCCACTGAAGCTGAGCTTGAGAACTGTTTCCGTGAAGGGCGACTGCGCGCCTACAGCAGTGCTGCGTCCCACATTCACCGAGGGGGTGAGCAAGACGAAATCGATGAAATCGCGGCCAGAGATCGGAAGGTCGGAAATTTTCGGGGTATCGATGACCTGGCTCACTTCCGACTTTTCCGTGTCGATGCCCTGGACGGTCTCTTCCACGCGAAGTTCTTCCTTGACGGAGACGCCCATGGTCAAAGAGAGGGAGGCGATCTGACCCACGGACAAAGTAACGGGAAGCTTGCGCGGGCTGAATCCCTTGGCTTCTGCACTGAGCTCGTAGGTACCTGGCATCAGTCCGGGAATGACAGAGAGCCCGTGCGATACGGTGATGTCGGCTCTCTTGGCGCCGGTTTGGCTATTTGTGACGTTCACGGAGACGCCGGGAATGACGGCACCCGTCGGGTCAGTGACTGTAACTTTTAAGGTGGCCAGATCTTGGGCGTAACAAGCGGAGACGAGCAACAGGACCAACAAGCCTGCGACGAAGAAAGCTCGGGCACGAAGCATTGTCCCTCCCCTGGGATCGACGGGCGATCTCGATCAGTTCGGCGACTGTTGAATTGTTCAACAAGCGTACTGCTCAACAGCATCCCCAGACAGGACATTTGCCACCCGGGTCGGAGCTCTCCCAGTCTTGCCCCTCTGGTTGACAGTGTTGATTAGCGCATCCCTATCAGCACAACGCACCTGATCGCGTTGCACTCATCACTTCATCCAACGAAAAAGTTCCCACATCCGACAATGAAGGAAAGATGGTGCGCAATTCAATAACGGGTTGACTTGAAAGTCAAGCCAAATCAATGAATCTTGTGCGACAGCGTGCACACCTCTCAGGCGCTAGCCGCGGCGGCCGACTGGATCATTTTTTCAGCCTCGGCCGCGTCGAACCACCAAGGCGCATAATCCGGAGGATTGTTGAAGCCATTCGCGATCCGTCTGGCCAGGGGCGGAATCTGGCTTGCGGCACCCATAAGCTGCAAAATCTGCGGCGCTGGTGGGACCAACAAGGAATTGGTCCAGGTCACAACCCACTGGGCGTAGTCCCAGAATTTGTCGAAGGTGTCCTGCATCCACGCCTGATCGAAAGGCTTGCCTTCGCGATCGAGGATCTGCTTGAGATAAATTGCGGCTGCTTTGCTGGCGGTGTTGGAGCCTTGCCCGGTAATGGGATCGTTAGTGGCAACAACATCGGCCATTCCCAGCGCCGATTTCCCAGACGGAAGCTTGCAAACGGGTTTGCGAACGGTGGGAGCAAACCTTCCTGAGAGAATTCCGTTCTCGTCGGTCAGTTCAATTTTGTCACAGCGATCGCGTTCGAGCGGCATGAAGGTTTCGAGCACCCACTTGCTTTTGGCCAGGTGCTGATCGGGAGTTGTCACGTCGTTCCAGCAATCCATAGGACCGCCGGGAACACCTTCGAAGACCATGATCTCGCATGGGCCGGTCGTAGTCAGCGCGGGGAAGACGAAGTACTCACCAACGCCTGGAACAAGATTGAATGACACAGCAGTGAAGGGTGTACGGGGAACCATGTTCTTCACGTAGGTCAATGCCAGCGCGCGCATGGGCTTATCAAATGGCGACCGCGCCGGGTCGCGTTCGAACATGCGGTTCACCTCGCCCTTACCTGCGGCCACAATCACGAGGTCATGAGTTTTGCTGTAGGCATCGACTTCCTGAGGACCAGCGTCCTGGATGACGAGGTTGCCACCGCGCTTGGCGAATTCCTTCATCCAGCCGGCAAATTTGATCCGTTGATCGACAGATTGGCCGTAGTGATCGAGTTTTGCTTCCCAGAAGAGCGCTCGGCTTTTGTCTGGTCCTGGGATGGTGAAGGCAATGCCGTCGGTATTGGGGCAGTCTTTCTCCCAGAACTTAATTCCGAGATCGCGCTCATTCTGAAGCGAGTCGTGAAACATGAATTGGCTGGAAGTCACGCGACCGTTGAACACCTGCTCCGGAGTTCGATTGCTTACAACGGTGACATCGTAGTTGTTCTGTTGCAGGCCTAACGCCAGCTGCAATCCAGATTGTCCGCCGCCGATTATTGCGATTTTCCTCATCGACCCCCCCTTCGTGGCCCGTTCTGTTCTCTGCGGAGAAAAACTATACTCGACGTGTCAAATCCTCGCCAATCGCGGTTCTCGCGAAGTCGTATAAGAAAGGTTCAAATGCGTGGCGCACTTGTTCGCCGGCGAACCTCGTGATAGCCTTCCCGCGCTTAAGGCGAGGAACAAGCGGGGGATACGGATGGAGGGTTTAAGCGGCAAAGTGGCGATTGTGACCGGAGGTGCGACGAAAATTGGCGCAGCGGTCGTGCGCGCATTTCTTCGTGAAGGAACCAAGGTCGTAATTGCAGATATCAACGAGAAGGATGGGCGAAGCATCGCCCAGGAGATGCCGGATGCGACTCTGTTTGTCCAGACCGACTTGGGGGATGACGCCCAGATAGCCACTTGCGTCGAAAAAACTGTGGGGAAGTTTGGGGGCATCGATTTTCTGGTGAACGTGGCGTGTAGCTATGTAGACGACGCATTGAATGCCACCCGCAAAGACTGGCTCGAGAGCTACAACGTGAACGTGGTAGGAAGTGTGATGTTGTTGAAAGCTGCACGGCCACACATGGCGAAACGCGGAGGCGGTGCGGTAGTAAATTTCGGCAGTATCAGCGCCAAAGTGGCACAGACCGGGCGGTGGCTGTATCCGGTTACGAAGGCGGCGATCCTGCAACTCACGCGCAACGAGGCGATGGACCTGGCGGCTGACAGAATTCGCGTGAATTCCATCTCTCCCGGTTGGACGTGGTCGCGTGTA
>JBLNFC010000169.1:0-3191 GCA_050263355.1 Acidobacteriota bacterium | reverse complement strand
CGAATAAAACATTCGTGAACGATCGATTCATGGCCTTCGACATAATGATGGAAAGGATCAAGCCTGAGGATCCGTCCAGCGCGCCCGCAATGATCAGCAACTTGCTGTTGAGAACAAACCCCATCGCTGCGGCAGAGAGTCCGGCATACGAGTTCAGCAGGGAGATGACGGTCGGCATGTCCGCGCCGCCAATCGGAATCACCAGCAACACACCAAATATCAGTGCGATCAGCACCATGAACGGGAATAGTTGCTTAGCTTCGGGATGAAGCACCAGCCAGACCGCCAACACGACCGCGGCTCCCATCAGCAGGAAATTGACAAGATTCTGCCCCTTGTAGGTCAGTGGACGCTGGGGAAGTATCTCCTGCAGTTTGCCTGCCGCCATCAGACTGCCGGTGAAAGTCAGTCCGCCGAGGATCACCTCCATAGAAAGAACCGCCATCATGAAGGGCGCAACACTCGGACTTCTCAGGTAGAACTCAGCCGTGCCAACCAGGGTCACGCAAAGAGCGCCAAAGGCATGACTCAGCGCAGTTCGCTGCGGGACGGCCGTCATCTGCACGCGTCCGAGCGGCACACCGATGATCGTCCCCAGCACGAGCGAAATCAGTATCCACTTGTAATCGACGATGCCATGGTGCAGCAGGGTGCCGCCTATGGCCAGGACCATGCCTATTTCACCGGCCCATACGCCATGGCGCGCCGTCGTCGGTGAACTCATCCATTTCAGCGACAGGATGAATAGGACGCTGGCTATTAAGTAAACGATTTCGATTACATACTGGCTGCCGGCAAATTCGTTCATGGTTTTGTCGGCCGGCTCGATTTGAACATCTTCAGCATGCGATCGGTGATCATGAAGCCGCCTACAACGTTGCTGGTGGCGGCGACCACCGCGATGCTTCCGAGCACGGTCGAGAGCGTGCTCTTATGTTCCCCGACCAGCACGATCGCACCCACAACGGCGATTGCGTCCAAGGCGTTGGTTAGAGACATCAGCGGAGTATGCAATAACGGCGACACGCGGCGGATAACTTCAAACCCGATGAACGCCGCCAGCATGAAGATAAACAGCGCGTCGATTAAAGAACCCATCTTCTCTCCTCAGAGCTCGTGCAGTGTTATGTGCCTTGCGCAACCAGGGCTGGAAGCGAAAAGAATTCGCGTACTCGCTGATTCACCACTTCACCTTCTCGGGTCAGAAGAGTTTCGCGAATGATTTCGTCATTAAGATCCAATTGAATCTTGCCGTCCCGGAACAAATGGGTAAGAAATGCCGTGACGTTCCGCGCGTACATTTGGCTCGCATGATAAGGCACACCGCTGGCCAGATTGATCGCGCCAATGATAGTGACGCCGTGCTTCACAATCGTCTCCCCGGTTTGAGTCAGCTCACAGTTCCCTCCGCGCTCGGCGGCGAGATCAAAAATCACTGATCCCGGAGCCATTCCCTTCACCATGTCTTCCGTTACGAGAATGGGAGACTTCTTCCCCGGAATTACAGCGGCTGTAATAACAACATCGCTTTCCTGGACTACCCGTCCCAGTAGCTCGCGCTGACGGTTATAGAAAGATTCATCCTGCGCCGTCCCGTAACCGCGCGCGTCTTGAGCATCTTTAGCCTCGATGGGAAGCTCAACAAAGCGCCCCCCAAGGCTTTGGACCTGTTCTTTGGCCGCGGGGCGAAGATCGTAGGCGGAAGCCACTGCTCCGAGGCGCCGAGCCGTGGCGATAGCCTGCAAGCCTGCGACTCCCGCGCCAATTACAAGTACACGAGCCGGGGTGATCGTTCCTGCCGCGGTAGTAAGCATGGGAAAAATGCGCGGCAGAGTTTCGGCCGAGACCAGTACCGCCTTGTAACCACAGATCGTGCCCATGCTGGAAAGAGCATCCATGCTCTGCGCGCGCGTTGTACGGGGTATCAGTTCCACGGCAAAGGATGTCACTCCGGCATTGGCAATCTCCTGCGCGACCTCGATTGAACCTAGCGGGCGCAAAAAGCCGACCAGCACCTGGCCCCGGCGCATGAGTGCAAGGTCTTCTCGCCCGTTAAAGTCATTCGAGCCATAGCACAGAACCTGCACGATAACCTCAGCCTGCTCGAAAACCTCGGCTCGCGCGGGAACGATCCTCGCTCCCTTATCTGTGAATTGAACATCCGGGTAGCCCGCCTCGACGCCTGCATTGGCCTCAACCAACACTTCAAATCCAGCCTTGATTAGGCTCGGG
This sequence comes from Acidobacteriota bacterium, assembly GCA_050263355.1. Classification (GTDB taxonomy): domain Bacteria; phylum Acidobacteriota; class Terriglobia; order Terriglobales; family Acidobacteriaceae; genus Gp1-AA122. The sequence goes on along the minus strand of JBLNFC010000169.1, from coordinate 959 downwards.
ATCACCATCGGAACCAAGGCGACTCGTCGTTCGCCTGGGTAGGATTCTTTCGGCACTCCAATGATCACAGCATGTTCCTTTCGGATGTGTCAGCCGAGAGCAGCTGTTTTGGCCGACTGCTTGGAATCTTAAACTATCGGACTGAATGAAGCTCATTGCCGCTCATATCGGACCGTCACAACTAGCATGAGAATCCGCTGTCCAGCTCTGAATTCGCACGCGCGTCATGCTTGCACCGTCCGGTTGCCTGTTTCCACTCCACTGGTATACCGTAACCAGTTTCGGGTAACACCATTATGGTTGACCGTAGAGACCCCGCTGAGCCTAGTACTTTGGCTGTTGAGACCGCCCTTCCCACTAAAGTGGACGCAACTTCCGCTCGCTTTGAAGCGAATATGCGCGTTATGGCCGACTTGGTGGCCGCCGTCCACAACGAGGAGGAAGAGATTCGGCTGGGCGGCGGGCAAAAAGCCATCGAGAGCCAGCACGGCAAGGGCCGGCTCACAGCACGCGAACGCATCCAAAAGCTGGTCGATCCGGGAACGTTTTTCGAACTGGGCATCTACGCCGCGCATGGAATGTACGAAGATTGGGGAGGCGCTCCCGCCGCCGGAGTAATCACGGGGCTGGCCCGCATCCACACTCGGTTGGTTATGTTGATCGTCAACGACGCCACCGTTAAGGCAGGCGCCTTCTTCCCTATGACTTCAAAGAAGGTCATCCGGGCCCAGAACATCGCAATCGACAACCGCATTCCTACGATCTACTTGGTGGATTCCGCGGGCGTGTTTCTTCCTCTGCAGGAAGACGTGTTTCCCGATACCGACGACTTTGGCCGTGTCTTCCGTAACAACGCAGTCATGTCCGCAATGGGCATCCCGCAAATCGCGGCCATCATGGGCATGTGTGTGGCGGGCGGCGGATACCTCCCCGTGATGTGCGATCACGTGCTCATGACC
>JBLNFC010000168.1:0-2682 GCA_050263355.1 Acidobacteriota bacterium | reverse complement strand
ACGGCGACTCCAGCGATGAAGTCTTCGTTCAGCTTGCCATCGAAGCCGAAACGCACGCGAATACGCGCGCGATTGCGATCGAGACAGTTCTTACAAGCCGAGTAGTTTTGGAAGAAGCTCTCGCCGCGAACTCTCACGTCTCCGTTGAAGCGGAAGCGTCCCAACAGACCTTCCACTGCCGAGACACGCTTTTGTTCGTCCTGCGCGCTCAGCGCCGCATTCGTCATGTTGGACTTTAGGTCGGTAACATCAGTGGAGAGCTTGTCGACTGACGCTTTCTGCTCGTTCGCCGTGGACTCGAACGACGATGCCTTGGTTTGCGCCTCGGAAGCAGCGGATTGTGCCTGCTGCAGCTGTTGCTGCGCTTGCTGCTGCGCCTGCTGATACGAAGCGTCCTTGGCCTGCATCTCCTGCCGCAACTGCTGGATCTGTTGCTGCTGTGCGTCTATGGCCTGCTTCATCTGCTGCAATTGTTGACTGAGATCTGCCGTAGAAGAACTCTTCTTCGTGGTTCTCTTAGTCTTTGTGGTTGCTGCACCTGAGCTCGTCGTTTGCCCCGCCGGCCCAGCCCACGCGCTGCCTGTCATGGCAAGAGACAGCGCACATGCTATCAGTCGCTTCATTTTCCCTCCCGCAGGAATAGATACTGTCACCGAATCAACCCTGTTACTGAACTTCGTTTGGGGGACAGACGACCATACCGGGATCGTCTAGGAGGATTGTTAAAGCCGTATGAATTTTAGGTAAATTGAACGTTACATCGAATTCGCGGCAGATTCGTAGCACAGCTTGAGCTCAAATAGCAGCGACTCACATCATCATGCGGATTGTGGGAGTCGCAAGTACTCGGCAGCGTAATTCGTGCGAACACATCCCTCCGCCATTCGCGCCGTCCGACGCGGCGTATAATTACGGTGTATCTAGCTTCCAGCGAGGATGGTAGGCGATGGCATCCAGCAGTAATTCGGCAAGTGGCAATGGTGCGACTGGCTTCACTTCTAAGCCTCGTGCTGAGTGGATCTCCAGCAGACGCACCCAGGCCGGAAGCACTGGCGATCGCAATGTTTCCCAGATGCATTTTGCCCGCCAAGGCACAATCACGGAAGAGATGAAATACGTCGCCTGGCGCGAGCGCCTTACCCCTCAACTGGTCCGCGACGAAGTGGCTCGTGGACGCATGATCATCCCGGCCAACATCAATCATCCGGAACTGGAGCCGATGTGCATTGGGGTCGCGTCGCTTTGCAAGATCAACGCCAATATCGGCAACTCAGCCATCACTTCGAACATCGACGAGGAACTCAAGAAGCTGCACACCTCGGTACACTACGGCGCCGATACTGTCATGGATCTTTCCACCGGTGGTGATATCCATAGGATTCGCGAGGCCATCTTGCGCCACTCGCCCGTGCCTATCGGAACCGTTCCCATCTATGAAGCGATTTCACGAGTCAAAAAGATTGAAGATCTCAATGCAGGCATAATGCTCGAAGTGATAGAAGAACAGGCTGAGCAAGGCGTCGATTACATGACTATCCACGCCGGCGTGCTCATTCAGTATTTGCCCATGGTGTCGAAGCGCATCACGGGAATCGTAAGCCGTGGCGGCGCAATCCTCGCGCAATGGATGGCTCATCATCACAAACAGAATTTTCTCTACGACCGCTTCGAGGACATCGTAAAGATTTTTGCAAAACATGACGTTTCGTTCTCCCTGGGCGACGGCCTGCGTCCCGGATGCATCGCCGATGCTAGCGATGAAGCCCAGTTCGCCGAACTGAAAACACTAGGTGAGTTAACGAGAAAGGCATGGGAGAGCGACGTCCAAGTCATGATCGAGGGTCCTGGTCACGTTCCACTCGACAAGATCAAAGAGCAGGTCGACAAAGAAAAAGAGCTTTGCTACGAAGCGCCGTTCTACACTCTGGGTCCGCTGGTCACCGATATTGCTCCTGGTTATGACCACATCACTTCAGCAATTGGAGCGGCAATGATCGGATGGCACGGCGCAGCGATGCTCTGCTACGTGACCCCGAAAGAGCACCTGGGCCTTCCTAACGAAAAGGACGTGAAAGACGGCATCATCGCTTACAAGATTGCCGCTCACGCAGCCGACATCGCCCGCCGCCGCCCGGGCGCACAGGACCGTGACGATGCCCTCAGCTACGCCCGATACAAATTCGATTGGGAAAAGCAGTTTGCGCTGTCGCTCGATCCAGAGACCGCCCGTTCCATGCACGACGAGACGCTGCCAGATGACTACTACAAGGAAGCAGCATTCTGTTCCATGTGTGGTCCGAAGTTCTGTTCAATGAACTACTCCAGCAAAGTGGATGAGTACAACAAGCAGGTCCACGGACTGGAGAAGAAGGACTACTCGGCATTGGTGGAGAAACTGGTCGAGATTAAATAGTTCCGTCCGGCGAAGCCAGGGATCTCCAATTTGAAGGTCTGCTGATGACTATCCTCGGAAATCCGCTATCCCATCCCATACCAACTGAACGGCAATAGCCAGGATCAGAAAACCGAAAATGCGATTGATGGCGCCGACGGTGTTCGGGCCCAGGCGCGCGACCAACGGTCCGCCTAGCCGAAGAAACAGGCAAACAGTCGTTGCCAGCGCCGCGATCCCAATCACCATCCCAACATAAGTAAGCATCGAACTTGCGTTGGCAGCGAGCC
>JBLNFC010000167.1:0-9363 GCA_050263355.1 Acidobacteriota bacterium | reverse complement strand
GTCCCATTGGCAGTCCTCGCAACTCTCTAAGCTAGCGCACTCTCGACGATCCGCAATATTCGGTGACGTACGCCCTGCAGAGTGGATGTGTATATGTCGATACGATTAATCAGGTCGGCGGCGCGGCCTAGACCTACTTCGTGCTCGAGCCAGACCGAGAAATCATTGGACGTCAGCTTTAGGCGCAACCTGGCTTCGATGAAATGATAGTAAAGACTGTGAATGCTGATGCTTTCAAGCGCATCGACGAATTCCTGGAGATTGCGCGCGACCAGCGGCGTAGGCAGGACCACGCTTGTCGAGGAGCAGAAATAAAATGGCTCCATTGCTGTGCGTTCTCCTACTCGGGGATGATTGGTCAGGAAATCCTCCAGTATTTCGATAACCCGCGCCCGTAGCGTCTTCACCGAAACAAATTCCCGGACGTCCACCGAAGCGAGGCGCTCGGCCAATTCATTTTCGTTGCAAGCGAAGAATGCCCAGTGCGCGAAGTCGTTCGAGTAACCCTCTTGAATGAAATGATGCTCCTGGAGAGTGCGGAAGGTGTGCTGAAAGATGGAGTCTTCTGAGCAGTCCTTGACTCCCTCGAGCAATTCAGCGAGGCTCGCCGCGCGTTGAGGCTCAATCCGAAGCAGATGCTCCGCCGAACTGAAGTAAAAAGGCGTCCGAGCCCATCTGACGGATGTTGGTGCAATCTGCATCATGCCCGAGAGCCAGAAGCGAAGTTCGTGCTTGCTCCCTAAGGATTTACTGGATCGTTGACTGCGTCCATACAGTACCCACTGTAGTGAGACTCAATGAGCGAGTCCCAAGACCTGCATCAATCCGGGGAGGGACTGGAGGCATTCACCAGCTTGGGCATGGGTACACCCGGCTTGGTGATCTGCTGTGAGCGGGTCGGACGTTTCTTGGGAGGATTGATCTCGAGGGTGACTGGTGCTGCTGTTCGCGCAGAGCGGTACAGAGCTTCGATGATTTTTACGTCGATGAGACCTTCTCGGCCGGAAGGCTCCGGTTCTTTGTTCTGCAGAATGCAATCGGAGAAATAGATCAATTCTGGAGCAAACTGATCGCGCTTAGGGAAGACCTTTGTCTTGCTTTTTTCGCCTATCTTAACGGTCTGCTTCAGCTCAGCAGCTAATTCATAACCGGGATCGAGGCGGACCGAACCCTTTGTCCCGACCACCTCATAAGCAGACATGTCACTTGCGCCAAAACTGCAGGAAAACGACGCAAGCCGATCCCCGGGAAAGCGAAGCACGGCAGAAACACTCTCCTCTACTTCCCTGAATCGTTTCTCCTTGCCTTTGACTGACACCGCGACCACTTGTTCGGGTTCATCCCGAAATAAATAGCGCGCAGCATTGATACAGTAGACGCCGATATCGTAGAGAGTTCCGCCACCGGTTTCTTTGCGTAATCGAATGTCGCCTTCCTTTACCTGCTGGGTGAAGGTTGAATTGAAAATCCGCGGCTCGCCCAGCTTACCGGATTCGAGCAGCTCGATTGTGCTTAGGTTTGCTTCCTCAAAATGAAGCCGGTACGCGATCATCAGCTTGACTCGGTTCGCGTCGCAAGCAGAAATCATCGCTACACAGTCGTCCTCGCTGGTTGCCATCGGCTTTTCACAGAGCACATTGATGCCTGCCTCTGCTGCCTTCTCCGTATATTGACGATGGAGAGTGTTGGGCAGAGCGATGTATACGGCGTCTACCTCCCCGCTCTGCAAGCACTCCTCGTAGCTCGCATAGCTATAGGTATGTGAAACGCCATATTTCTTGCTCAACCTCTTCAACTTCACATCGTCGTCGGAGACTAGAGCAACCAATTGCGAATTGCTGCGAGCATGCACGAATGCGGGCAAAACCGCTGCCTGGGCGATGTAGCCAAGACCGACAACCGCATACCGGATTCGTTTTTCAACCGCCAATTCATCTACTCCGGAGGAACTTACCGTTATGCTGCCCTTCGCGAGCGGCTCGAGGACTTCTTCGGCCGGCGTTGCTGTGAACTGGGACGCACTTCCGGCTCTTCTTCTTCGTCCGCTCCTGCTTCCGCTTGAACATTAATCTGTTCAGCGAGCTGGTTCAGCTTCTCGTCCGCTTCCTTCTCTTCATCGAGCGTCTCCTGCAATAGCTCTTCGGCTTCGCTTTCGCCAAGCAGATTGGCCCACGTCCGTACCGTCCCGTAGCCGGCCATTTCATAATGCTCGACGCGCTGCGCTGCTGAAATGATGGCAGCGTCTTTCACGTTTTCGTCCATATCTTCCGACAGGATCTCGGCTCCCTCCTTAATCACACCTTCCATACCCTTGCATTTCTCAGCTTTGAGTTTTTCTCCCATGTTCTGGAAGATCTGCTCAATGCGTTTGGCCTGCTCGCGCGTGACTTCCAGATGCTCGGTCAGCGCGTTCTGTAATTCCTCCGATGATGCGGCGTCAATCATCTTGGGCAGTGCCTTAATGATCTGATTTTCCGCATCGTATAAGTCTTTGAGTTCGTCGACATAGAGTTCTTGGAGCGAGTTCACTTTCACGTTTTCCTCCGCTTCGAGATTTTTTATTCAGAAGCGAATGTAGGCGTCAAGGATGTTTGATCCCGACAAAAAAGGCGAGAGGCAGGAACCGACTTAATTTCTGTCAATTCCTGCCCGCGAGGTGGGTACTTCGATGGGAAGATTTCAGCCAGCGAAGAGTAGAAGAACGGATGCGCTTTGACTATCCTGCGGACCCTGTAAATGAAAACGGGAGTGTCTGTAAAAATTTGTCAGTGAAGATTCGGCTTTGTTGGGACGCCAAGCGACAGCGCCGGCCAGGCCCTGCGACCCAACGATGACATTTCGTAGGGTATTCACCTGTAAGGTATTCGCCTCAAAAATCACCTGACGGCACGGGAAACCCTGTACATTGCAACTGGATTTTCTGTAGTTGTGCAGAGAAGAATTCAATCTGTTCTCATCGATGTTCGTCGATGCATTGCTGAGACTCCCATTCAAGCTCATTGCCGCGCAGTTGGGTGTTTCGTTGCGCCCGTTCGGTCCTGAAACAACGTTACAGCAAAGAATCGATTGAACTACGGGCTGCACCGGATGGACGCTCCTGACCCCTCCCTCTAGTCTGCATTTCAGAGGATGTAACCGCACTGTTTAAGAGGGTTAACGCCGAAAGGAGCGCAAGTGAGCACCGAACTTAATCCCACCGCTACCACCGCACAATACGCTTCCGATGTTGAACTGGTAAGAAAGGCCCAACAAGGTGATTCTGACGCATTTGCAGCCCTGTTTTATGCCCATCGTCCACGGGTGTACTCACTTTGCTTGCGCATGACCAACAATACCGCTGAAGCTGAGGACCTCACGCAGGACGCATTTCTGCAAGTATTTCGAAAGCTGGCTACCTTTCGCGGCGATTCAGCCTTGTCTACCTGGCTTTACCGGGTTGCCGTGAATACCGTTTTGATGCACTTCAGAAAGAAGGGACTGCGCCAGGTTTCTCTGGACGAATCCAGCAATCAGGATTCAAAAGTGGTCAAGCGGGAATACGGCAGTCTTGACGAACGCCTTTCGGGTTCGGTCGATCGCATTGCCCTGGCTCGTGCCATGCAGGAGCTGCCCGCCGGTTATCGGACGATTTTCCTACTGCACGAAATCAAAGGCTACGAGCATCAGGAGATTGCGCGCATACTTCGCTGCTCGGTCGGCAATTCGAAGTCTCAGCTGCACAAGGCGAAGCTGAAGATGCGCGAACTGCTTGGCTACCAGCGCAATCAACCACTCGAGCTGGCAGTCGAGGAGATAAAGAACAATCCAGAGCCGATATTTGCTTCGGTCGGAAGCACGAGGGATCGTTGGGAGGCCACCTTCAACGAGGATCTCGCCGACAAGCAGCCCGTTGTGTTTCCCCTGGGCGAGAGCACTTCCCAGGTTTACGCGGAATCTGGCCTGTGATCGGTTACGCGCTAGTTGGCGCGGTTGCGGCACTTCGCCCAACTGAAACGTAATTCGGCAAGCCGAGAACACCAGATTGCAATTCTGCACATTGTGAGTCGCTGCGGATTGCGGGACCGAGGTCAAACTGTGGAACTGGGAACAATAATCTTAACGGGCGCAACTGGTTCAAAGGCGGCTGGACACCGTCTACCTGACGCTTCGGCCACCGGGAATAGTCATGCGTCACAGAACAACCACCCGGTCGCGCTTTGGGATGTGCTAGGCAAGAGCGTGCTCCAACGAAAGGTGGAGCAGTTGCGACATGCCGGAGCGCAACTGATTTCTATTGCCTCGAGCCAGGTCGGGGGATCTCTCGAAGAATATGCCGAGCAATGGGAGAAGGCATTTTTCGATCTGGTGCGCAGCGGGGCTGAGCGAGTTCTGATCGTTTCTGCCGGAATTTACAGCGAGGTCGACATCGACGACTTCGTCCGCTTCCACCTTGCTGGAGGTTCACAGGTCAGTAATGTTCTGGACGACGAGGGGCCACTAGGCATCTCCTTAATCGAAGCAAAGTGTGCCGACCGCGACTTGTGCTCTTTTCGAAACCGGCTCGCCGCTTTCTCGTCCTGTTCTTCGAGCTATGAGTTCAAGGGGTATTGCAATCGCCTGACGGGACCGTCTGATTACCGGACCCTGGTTCGAGATGCGCTCTGGGGACGGTGCCAGCTTAAACCTGACGGCCGGGAGGTATACCCGAGAGTTTGGTGTGCTGATGGCGCGAGGGTTAGCGCATCAGCCCAGATCTTTGGGCCTGCTTATGTGGGATCGCGCGCGCGCGTTCGCGCTGGGACTCTGATTGCCCCCGGGACGGCGATTGAACAGCGTGCGGAAGTCGATTGTGGGACGGTCGTAGAGAACTCCAGTATTCTGCCCCGGACCTATCTAGGCCCCGGACTTCACGTGTCGCAATCGATTGTCAGCGGCAGCCGCTTGGTACACCTGGGACGAAATCTGGATGTCGAACTCGCGGCAACGGGGCTGCTCGGGCGTACCGGGCCAAGCACGTCACTCAGAGTGCTGGAAGGGCTCAGCTCTTTGCTCGGGTCCTTTGGCAACGGCTCCAGCGTTGGCGCGTCAACCTCATCGAGATCTCCAGCATCGGTAGATTGGGCTCGAAGCAACGGCTTCTTCGACTAAGCGCAGTCCAGGGGACGGCGCACTTGAGGCATTTTTTCGCATGTTCCAGAGTTCAGCAATCTTGATAAGGTTTCCGGGCTGTCCGACTCCTGCCGAGGCACGAGTCTTCCTCCGCGAGTTCGAAACCCTTCTCTCTCAAAGCTATCGCGCACAGATTGTTTTTGACATGTCAGGCGTCGTGCAGTTGGACGCTGCTGGGATCGATTTGTTACTCACGTGCATCACGCGAGTTGCAAGCCATGACGCAGAGTTGAAGTTGGCTGCTGCTTCGCCTGAAACGGACCTCATTCTTGAGCTCACTCAGCTGAATGGAGTAGTCGAAGTTTTCGAGTCGGTCGAAGCGGCGTTGGAAAGCTTCGACGGTCACCTGACTATGGAAGTGGCTCGCAGAGATCTGACATCGGCGGCCTAGCCATGTGGTTTTAAGCACTTGAGGAGCTACTAACGCATTCGGGCATCGAGGATGACGTATGAATCGCTTTCTGACCAGAAGTCTTTCATTGTTCTTGCTGGCAGTGCTGTGCGGGCTGCCGAATTTGAGCGCAGCGACGCTGGCGCCACAGGCTGTCAACTCGGAGCCCAGTCAGCAGAGCGCCCAAGACACCGCAACCGATGCAGCACCTCCCCAAGGGACTGCACAGAGTGATGAGGCCGGGAATTTGCCCGATTCGCCCAGCGCAGCCCAGTCCGGCAATCAGACCCAACCTGCTGACCAAAAGGGCAGCGATGCCTCACAAGAACCTCGCGGAACTGCAGCCGCGGAGGCAGCGAGAACGCATGGCGGCGCAGCCTCAAAACCGGCTGGCGCGGCCATTGCCCCCGCCAAGCAGCGGCGCACACGTTCGCTTCTCATCAAACTTGGAATTATCGCGGGCGCGGGCGCTGCGCTGGGGACCGTTTACGGCCTATCAAAAGGTAGCCCGTCTCGTCCCCCGGGGGCTCGTTAGTTAATGACGACTACAGGTTCAACTAGGAGCATCCCAGGTTGATGGCCAGCGACTCGAGACCCATTCTTATAAGCTTTTCCGGAATTGACGGATCTGGAAAAAGCACTCAGATTGAACGCCTGCATTCCCGGTTATTACAACGGCAACTAAGAGTAGTTCGGCTTGCCTTCTGGGACAACGTCGTCGTTCTGCCACGTTTTCGTTCAAAAATCACTCACCGCATCTTGGGAGGCGAACAAGGCATTGGCGAGCCAGGAAAGCCAATCAGGCGAAATGACAAGAACGCAAGAGGCTGGTATCTAATCCTGGCACGTTCTCCGTTTTTCCTGTTGGACGTTCTTAGCCTGCGGCGAGTAGTGCGACAGGCGGCGAGGGGCAACCCTGATGTCATCATCTTTGATCGTTACATCTACGATCAAATCGCTCACATTCCCGACAACTTGGCAGGACGACTTGCGCGACGCTGGTTGCTGAGACTCGCTCCGACCCCCGATATCGCGTATCTTCTCGACGCCGATCCGGAAATTGCGACAGCCCGTAAACCTGAGTATCCGATCGAGTTTGTGCGCAAGTATCGCGACGACTATTTCGGTTTGTGTGCTCTTGCAGATGAGATCGTCATCATTGCGCCCGGGTCCATCGAGACCGTCGAAGGACAAATCTTAAGCGAATTCGAGAAGCATTTTTCTCCATCCCAGATTAACTCCTCCTCCCTCTCAAACCCGCGCCCACAGCGCGTTTCGGCATGATGGTAGGGCTACATGTGTTTTTCCATGGGCGATGTAAGCGTCTGATCCAACACAACGATCAGTTAAGAAGCTGAGACAACACCTGCCCACACCTACCCATCCAAAAGCGGCAGTTCAGAACACGTGGAACTTCCATGCAGGCACCTGATTCGAAAAGACAATTCGCGCTTGTTATACCCACGCTGAACGAAGCGGAGAACATCCGACCGCTCCTCCACCGGATACACGCAGCTTTGGAACCGCTCGCCATCTCTTACGAAATCATCATCGTCGATGATGGCAGCACCGACGGTACGCAAGAAGTTGCACACGCATGCGCGGCAACCGATCAACGTGTCAAAGTTCTAGTTCGTCACAACGAGAAGGGACTAGCGGGAGCCGTGGTACATGGCTGGCGGCACACGGATGCCGAGCTTCTCGGCGTTATGGACGCGGATCTTCAGCATCCCCCCGAAGTACTTCCCGCTCTGTTGGCTAGCGTTCAGAATGGCGCCGACTTGGCCGTGGGGAGTCGGTATACGGAACAGACAAATGTTCCCGGTTGGAGCTTTTTTCGTCAGGCGGTTTCGCGTTTCAGCACGTGGATCACTCTTCCCTTTCAGCGAAGAGTCCGAGTCAAGGATCCGATGTCTGGATTTTTTGTGCTCCGACGGGAGTGTATCGAAGGCGTTCGGCTACAGCCGGAAGGATTCAAGATACTTCTGGAAATCCTGGTTCGCGGCCGTATCCGCTCTGCCGTTGAAGTCCCTTTTCAGTTTGGATTGCGTCATGCCGGCAAGAGCAAGGCGGACGTCAAAGTCGCCTTTCATTATTTTTCGCTGCTGGGAAAATTATCTCGTGACCTCATTTTCAAAGGTCAACAATGAAGATTTGTCTGGTCACCGCGTTTCCGCCCAGCCGGCATGGCCTGAACGAATATGGGTTCCACATCGCTCGTGAGTTGGGTCAATACCCCGGGCTGTCGCTGTCAATTCTTGCGGACGATCTCGCCAACGTAGAAGCCGAGCTACCAGGCTACGACGTAACACGGTGCTGGGCCTTCGATGCCTTGAGCAATCCAGTTCGACTAATGCGAGCCATTTCCAAGTGCCAGCCTGACGTGGTTTGGTTCAACCTGGGGTTTGCTAGTTTCGGCAGCAGCCCTGTCCCGGCGTTCATTGGATTAGCCATTCCGGCAATGGTTCGGTTCGCTGGCTATTACACCCACGTTACCCTGCACCAGCTGGTAGAGACGGTCGATCTCAACGACGCGGGAGTGAAATCGCAGCTTCTCTATCGAATTGCCGGTTCGATAGCCACACACCTGCTGTTGACGTCCAATTCTCTTTCCGTTCTTCTCCCGGCCTATAGGAAGATTTTGCGCGAACGTTACCGCCGAGGGTCCGTGTATGTGCGCGCGCACGGAATACTCTCGGGGCGTCCGGAATATCCTGATTTGACCAAACGCGGTAATCCGGTACATCGAATACTTGCGTTCGGCAAATGGGGGACTTACAAACGTCTAGAGCTTCTACTGGATGCATTCGCGCGGGTCGCGCAACAAATTCCGGACGTGGAATTAATAATTTCTGGTGGCGACCACCCAAAAACGCCGGGTTATGTAGCGTCGGTGGCAGCGCGTTATAAAGACAATCCCAAGATCAAGTTCACCGGCTATGTGCCGGAAGAGGCAATTCCCGCACTGTTTCAGGGGACCAGCGTTGCGGTTATGCCGTACACCTCATCAGCTGGCTCCAGCGGTGTCGCACACCTGGCTTGCGAATACGGCGTGCCAATTGTGGCCTCAGACATCCAGGACTTCATCGAGCTCTCGCACGAGGAAGGTATTGCAATCGAATTCTACAAATCCGGAACCGTGGAGGGCTTAACCGAGCGGCTGGTCAGCCTGCTGAGATCACCAGAACGGCTGGAACTCATGGCCATGCAAAACTTCTCGGCGGCTCTGCGCATGAGCATGCCCGAGATCATCCGCCAGTACATCCGTTCGTTCGACCTGCAGCATCGGGTGAAGATGCTGAGGGCCGCCTCTCGCTTCCGGCGCGTTCCGCGGTGGATGCCACTCCGGCCTGCATTACGTCGCCATGTCGGAAATAAACTGGCTACCTGGCATCATTCCGACTTTGCAAAATATCTGGACATAAATGCAACCGAGGCTCTTTCGAATGACGGACTCGCCGCGGATGCGATGGGAGAACATTTAGCATCGGCCGCTTCGGAATCCACAAGCGACGACACTCTGCCCGATCCCGGCTCGAACCATTCCAGCAATGGCAACGGGAGCAATGGGCTTGGAAACCACGCTCAACCAATGGCTGAACAATCCACTCCCGCGATACTCCACAGTGCTAATCCGCGCCAGAACCCCAGCGATCCCCGAGCCGATTGATCCAGAGCGCTAGTGGCGTGCAGGACCACGCCTGCACGCCGTTCATTACTAAAAGCAAGCGAAATTTGGAGTCGCCGTGCCCGATTTCAGCGTATTGAAAACACTTTTTTGCTGCTGCTGGTACTTGCCATTCACCAAAACGTAGTAAACCCAT
>JBLNFC010000166.1:0-6904 GCA_050263355.1 Acidobacteriota bacterium | reverse complement strand
CGCAAGTTGACCGTGCTGATTCATGATGGAGGTAGCAAATGATCACGAGCCAAGCAGCACTGGAGGGAGTCGAGATCCCGTGCGACAAGGAAAATATTCCAAGCCTCAGTGAAGAGCGGATTGCTTACCTGGAAGGACTGGTCAGTCAAGCCCGAACCGCCGCCGCGGTTTTTACACAGTGCACGCAAGAGGATGTCGACCGCATTGTCAAACCGATGGTCCTGGCTGGACTGGAACAAGTGCAAAATCTGGCGCGCCTGGCAATTGAGGAAACCAGACTTGGAGTTCTCGAAGACAAGGTTCTGAAGAACCTTGTGGCCACGGAATTCGTCTACAACTACGTCAAGGATAAACGCACGGTCGGCATCATTCGCGAGTTTCCGGAACGTGGTCTGGTGGAGCTGGCGGAACCGATTGGAGTCATCTTCTCGCTCATACCGATTACCAATCCGACTTCGACCGTCCTCTTCAAATGCATCATGGCGATCAAGACGCGGAATGCGGTCATCTTTAGTCCGCACCCCAGGGCCTGGAAATGTTGCTCCGAGGCTGTACGGATCATGTATGAGGCGGCGGTGAAGCACGGAGCGCCCGAGGGCATTTTCACCTGTCTGGAATCGCACACTCTGGAGGACAACGCCTACCTGATGCAGCACAAGGACATTGGTTTGATTGATGCCACTGGTGGCCCAAGCGCAGTCAAAGCCGCTTACAGCTCCGGCAAACCGGCCTTGGGAGTTGGCCCAGGGAACACGCCCGTTTATCTCGAGAAGACGGCGGACGTCGGGATGGCGGTGGTGGACATCATTACGTCGAAGACCTTCGATAACGGGACGATCTGCGCCTCGGAACAGACGGTGGTCATCGATGATGAAATTTACGACCTCGTGTTAAAGAAATTCTCGGAGTTGGGGGCGCACGTCTGCAATGAGAAAGAGACAGAGCTGCTTGGCCGCACGGTGATTGATCCTGGCACTGGATTCATGCAGCCGCTGGCAGTGGGTCAGAAAGCCACCGATATCGCCCGCATGATCGGCCTTCGAGTGAAGCCAAATACCAAGCTGTTGATTGCTCCCATTCAAGGAGTTGGTCGTGAACATCCGCTGTCGGTCGAGAAGCTGTTCCCGGTGCTTTCGGTGTATCGAGCGAAATCGGTCGATGAGGCGCTCAAAGTGTGCGTGGACGTGAATCATGCCGGCGGCCTTGGACATACCGCCGTCATTTTCTCGCGTAACGATGAAACGATCCGAAGATTCGGTGAGGTAATCAACGCGGGGCGCATCATTGTGAATTCGCCAGGATCCATTGGCGCGCTGGGGGGCGTCTACAACGATATGGTGCCGACGTTCTCGTTTGGATGTGGGACGGGCGGCGGCAACAGCACCACGGACAACATCAATGTGTATCACTACCTCAACATCAAACGCGTGGCTCGGAGGACACCAGCGCATATGTGGTTCCGCGTTCCCAGTCAAATTTATTTCAACATGAATGCGGTGGAGAATCTGAGGCGGCTGCCATCGCGCTCGACCATAATTGTGACCAACCCGCCTTTGGAGCAGTTTGGTCTGGTAGACATCGTCCGGCGCTCTATTCCGCCGGAAACTCATGTTCATGTCTCGGTGATTCCGGATGCCGAGCCGGAGGTTTCGGTCGTGATGCAGGGAGTAGAGGCGCTGACTTTCTACAAAGCGGATCAGATCATCGCACTGGGAGGCGGCTCGGTGATCGACGCGGCGAAGATCATGAAGCTTAAGTACGAATCGCCCCAGGCTGACTTGGAGGAACTGGCCGCGCCGTTTCTGGATCTCCGCAAACGTGTGATCGACTTCCCAACCGAGAAAGTCAACCGGGCGCGCCTGATCGCGATCTCCACCACCAGCGGAACTGGTAGCGAAGTCACTCCATTCGCGGTACTGACGGACAAAGAGCGGGGGCGCAAGGTGACGCTCGCCGATTATTCGCTCAGTCCGGATGTGGCCATTGTCGATCCGCAGTTTGTGATGTCCATGCCGAAAGGACTTACCGCCGATACCGGAATCGATTGTTTGACCCACGCGCTGGAGGCCGGAGTTTCGATTTACGCTTCAGCCTATACCGACTCCAACGCCATGCAGGCGATTCGACTGGTATTCAAGTACCTGCCCATCGCTTATGAGCAACCTCAGAACGAGGAAGCACGCACCATGATGCACAACGCGGCATGCATTGCGGCGATGGCGTTCGCTAACGCGTCAGTAGGCGTGAATCATGCGCTGGCTCATGCGTTCGGCGCACGGTTTCACGTAGCGCATGGCCGAGCGAATGCGCTCATGTTGCCCCATGTGATTGCATACAACGCCGCTGTACCCAGCAAGTTCATGCCTTCTCCGAACCAGCGCGGGTATACCGCACATCAGAAATATGCGCTGGTTTCGGACTTGCTGGGGCTAGGCGGCCATACCATTGAGGAAAAGGTGAGCAACCTAGTGACCGCGATAGAACGGTTACTGGACGAGTTGGCGTTTCCACGTTCTATCGCGGCGATGGGAATATCCAAAGAAGATTTCGCGTTGGCAATGCCAGAACTGGTCAAGAATGCTTTTGACGATCCTTCGGGACGGTCAAATCCGCGCATGCCGCTGGTGAGCGAATTGGAAGAGCTCTTTTGGAGCGCTTATAAAGGCCGAGGCTTGGCAAAGGTGGCCAGTGCGTCTCAACAACAAACGTCGTGATGGATGGTCTGAATATGGCAACGATTGCGGAGTGGGTAAGAATTGATGCCGAACGTGTCATCGAAGGTTTGCAAGACGCGCGTGAGATGCTGGACAGCGCCAATGGCGAACTGGTTTTGGATTTCTCTTCGGTGCGCCGGATCGACGCTGGCGCGGTGAGAGCGCTGCAGACGCTCGCTGCAACAGCCGACGAAAAAACGGTTAAGGTGGTCTTACGCGGCGTGAACATCGAGATCTACAAAGTGCTTAAGCTGGTAAAGCTGGCGCGGCGCTTTTCCTTTCTGACCTGAGTTAAGAAGAGTTTCGCGGGAGCGACTGCACCAGTAGGCAGCGCGTTTGTGGGTACTTATGCGGCACAAGAACCATCGTGTCCGCCTTGCCACGTCGTCCGGCGAAGATGAGAAAAGACAAGTCGGACTACATCTCCGGTCCCGCCTTCAAACATCTCTGACCCGGTGTGAGAGTTCGCGTCGATCCCCCGTGCGGGTTAGAATCCAATTCCTGCGTGGCGATTTGCGGCTGCAAGGCTGGGCGCAGTCCGCGCATGTTGTTGCCATGGTGCAAATGGGCTATGTTGTGCGGATGTCTGGATCTCTGGATTCATATAGATGGATCTGCCGAACGTTTCCAACAAGCGCCGCTGGTCTATCGTCGGGCTGCTGTTCACTGCATCATTAATTAATTATTTAGATCGTGCCACGATTTCCTTCGCCCTGCCTTCGATTTCCAGGGAGTTTCAACTGACACCGGAAGGCAAGGGCCTGCTGCTTTCTTCTTTTTTCTGGTCCTACGCGCTGATGCAAATCCCCATTGGCTGGGGCGCCGACCGGTTCAATTTGCGCTGGCTGTATGCCGGAGCATTTGCTCTGTGGTCGTTCGCACAGGGACTTACGGGCTTAGCGGGCAGCCTTGCCGCTTTAATTGGGTTCCGGGTTCTTCTCGGGATTGGAGAGTCGATCTACCTTCCGGGAGGGACGAAAATTGTAAGTTTGCTATTCACGCGAAAAGAGCGGGGTTTGCCATCAGGACTTTTCGATTTCGGTACACGAACGGGATTAGTCCTGGAAGGCATTTTGTTGCCCTGGCTCTTAACGCGTTACGGGTGGCGCCAGACTTTTATTCTGTTAGGCTTTGTGGCTCTCATCTGGATAGTCCCATGGTTTTGGTTCTTTCCCCGGCATTTGCCGGCGGCGGAGCGTGCCATGGGCTCGGGGTTGTCCACAGTGCCGCGTGCTGGCTGGACGACCCTGCTGAACCGCAATTTGCTGGGGATCTGCCTCGGATTTTTTTGCTTTGATTACTACTGGTATGTGCTGGTCACGTGGATGCCCGACTACCTGGTGACAGTTCGCCACCTCAGCATCGTACAGGCCGGTTTTTATGCGTCACTCGTATTCTTCACGTTTGGTATTGCAGAACCGATTGGCGGGTGGATGGCCGACACACTGATCCATCGCGGTTGGGATGAAACTGCGACTCGCAAAGGAATTGTGACCGTGGCTTTCGGTATGGGTTTGTTCCTGATAGCCGCGATGCGTTCTGCGCATACGGATGCCGCTATTGGGTTGTTGATTCTAGCTTCGCTGGTAGGGCTTGCTACGGGCAACCTGCTCACAATCCTTCAATCCTGCGCGCCAGCGGAACACGTCGGCATATGGACCGGGGCTGAAAACTTTGCAGGTAATCTCGCGGGAATCATCGCACCACTCGCAGTGGGATTCCTGATCACCTCGTATGCTTCCTATGTTCCAGGCTTTGAACTCGCCTCGATCGTTCTTCTCGTGGGATTGCTCGCCTATTGGTTCGTGGTTGGTGACTTGAAACCGCGAGTATCTTAAGGGAGCTAACGCGCACGATAAAGCAACCGTAACGGGTAACGTAAACCGAGAATCACGTTGCAGGGGCGGCAGCCGATGCGAGGAACGTTTAGTCAAGGCGTCTCCGCGCCCTGTGTCTCGACATAGACCGCGTAGAGAGACTGGCTCGCAGCCATGAACAACCGGTTCTTCTTGGCGCCACAGAAGCAGAGGTTCGCACATATTTCCGGAAGGTGGATTTTGCCGATTATCGTACCGTCAGGTGCGAATACGTGCACCCCGTTGAAGCCTTCTCCTGCCCATCCGGCAGCGGACCAGAGATTGCCGTCTACATCGCAACGAATGCCGTCCGATGATCCTGGAGACATGTTGGCAAACATCCGGCCATTTCTCAGTCGCGCACCATCGACAACGTCATAGACGCGGATCGGACGCGGATCGCCAGGACGTTTTGGAATACCCGTATCCACGATGTACAGCCTCTTCTCGTCGGGAGAGAAACACAGGCCGTTGGGCTTGTCCAGGTCAGTGGCAACGACTGTTGCATCGCCTGTTTTCGGGTCGAGCCGGTAAACGTTGGCGGGCAGCTCGAAGGGAGCCTTGTGGCCTTCATAATTCGACATGATTCCGTAACCAGGATCGCTGAACCAGATGGCCCCGTCAGAATGCACGGCCAAATCATTCGGTGCGTTGAGCTTTTTGTCGTGAAAACGATCTATCAGTACGGTGATGGTACCGTCGTATTCAGTTCGCGTTACCCGCCGCGTGTCGTGCTCGCAGGTGATCAGCCTACCCTGGCGATCCCGACTGTTGCCGTTGCTGTAGTTCGACGGGCTGCGGAAGACGGTGACCTCTCCGGTTTCCTCGAGCCATCTCAGCATGCGGTTGTTAGGGATGTCGCTGAAGAGGAGATAGCGCCCATCGGCAAACCATACCGGCCCTTCCGCCCACCGCGTGCCTGTATATAGGCGTTCAACGGCAGCGTTGCCGACCTTGTACTTTGCGAATCGCGGATCAATCACTTCCACCGCCGGATCGGGATAGACCACAAGACTTTTACGCTCTTGCTCGTCACCAAGCGCGCAAGGTTTCAGCGCCAGCGCCGCAGCGGCGCCGAGGGTGAGGTCTATAAATGTGCGTCTCTGCATTCGTGTGTGCCTCCGGCAGAAAACACTATACGACGGAGCTTATCGCGGTCTTGCGGGAATGAAATAAATCGCTCAGCAAACGCTTCGGCGTGGACTGGACACGGTTGCCATGCGCAAGCGATGCTATACCTCTTGCGGCGATTTCATTGACCCAGTCGCGTTCTCTTCATGAAAACCACCACCATGCTCGTTTTGTCGGATCCTCGCGAGCCGCAACTCTCCATGCTGGCCGCTCTAAGCGATCATGCCAATGTTGTGATCGGTAACTCAGCAGAAGCGTTCGCAGACGTCGCACTTGATGCGGCGATCATTCTCAACTGGTCAGGTTCACTTGGATTGCTCCGCGACGTGTTTCGGATGTCCCCTCGCTTGCGCTGGATGCACTCCCGTGCGGCTGGGCTCGAGCAGACGCTCTTCCCTGAACTCGTTACAAGTAATGTGATCCTGACAAACGGCAGTGGCGTCTTCAGCCCGTCGCTTGGCGAGTTCGTCCTAGGTGCAATCTTGTACTTCGCCAAGGGTTTTCGGCGCATGATTCGCAACCAAATGGCTGGATTGTGGGACCCCTTTGATGTGGTGTCTATTTCGGGTGAGACAGTCGGAATCATTGGCTATGGCGATATCGGACACGCTGTTGCCGCCAGAGTCAAAGCGGTCGGGATGAAGGTGCTGGCGGTCAAGCGACACCCATTCCAGACGGGCGAGGCGGATCCGCTCGTCGAACAGATATATGGCTCGAATGAACGGATCGAGATGCTGCGTCGCTGTGACTACGTGGTGGTAGCTGCGCCGTTGAATGATGAGACACGCGGCCTTATTGGTGAAGCGGAGTTCGCGGCGATGAAACCGACGGCTGTGGTCATCAACGTCGGCCGGGGTCCTGTGATCGATGAAAGCGCAATGATCAGCGCACTGTCTAAAAATAGAATCAAGGGCGCTGCTCTGGATGTGTTTGATCAAGAACCGCTGCCCAAGGGCCACCCGTTGTACGCGCTGGAAGACGTCCTGCTGTCTCCGCATTGCGCTGACCACACGCCTGACTGGCTGGACAATGCCATGCGTTTCTTTATTGCGCAATTCGAACGATTTCGTTCAGGCGAACCCTTGCTCAATGTGGTGGATAAAAAATTAGGGTACTAATCTCTGCTGGCGTGTCGCATTTTGCTGGTCGGCGGTTCATCGCGAGAGGCGCGGGTTGGAAGGATCGCAAGTGACGCGAGAGAGT